>JAGNPF010000224.1 GCA_017989775.1 Flavobacterium sp. | reverse complement strand
CCATTCAAACAACCTCTTCGCATCTTCCAGTTTGAACAATTGTGTTCCTTCATTCATTGTGGCTGCCGAACCGCAGGCAACTCCCCATTGCACGACTTCTTTCAGGCTTTTGTTTTGTGACAATGCCCAAGTCATTGCGCCCACCATACTGTCTCCTGCTCCAACGGTGCTTTTTTTGACCACATTCGGCGCAGAAACAAACTCGGTTTGGGTTGCCGTTACCAAAACTGCTCCTTGCGGACCAAGCGAAACCACAATGATTTCGGCACTTCCTTTTTCGATCAAGGTTTGGGCTGCGTGAACCACTTCGTCCATTTCCAATCTTTCGACACCAATTAATTTGGCCAATTCCCCAACATTCGGTTTTATCAAATAGACGCCTGTTTCCAAAACTTTTTGCAAGGCTTCTCCCGAAGTGTCCACAATTACTTTGGAACCTGATTGTTTAGCCAGATCAGCAATGTTTTTATAATAATCCGTTGGCATACCTTCGTTTAAACTGCCACTCAACACCAAATATTTGGGTTTGATTTCTTGAATGGTTGCCATAATTTCTTTTTGTTCATCCTCAGAAATAGCCGAACCCGAAAAACCAAAACGGTATTGGGAATTGGTATTGTCGTCAACCGCCACGAAGCTTTCCCTTGTCCAATTTGCCGTTTTGACGGCTTTGAAAGTGATGGCTTCTTTTTGAACCAATTCTTCCAGCATCGACCCGATTGGCCCGCCGGAAGTAAAAACACAAAACGATTCACCTTCCAGTCTAGCAATGGCTTTGGAAACATTGATTCCGCCGCCGCCAGCGTCATAACGAGGCTCCTCACAACGAATTTTTTGTTCCGGAACCAATCCTCGGAAGTGGGCAGTTTTGTCTAAAGCTGGATTAACAGTGAGCGTGACAATATCGAATGGTTTCATTTCTAATTTTTTTTGTATGCCCTAAATTTAAGGATAAATAGTTCTGCCACAAAGACACAAAGACGCAAAGTTTTAATCAAATTGGATGTTCCAATTTTATCTGAATGATGACACGATCCCTGTTGTAACTTGATTTCTTTGCGACTTCGTGGCTTCGTGGTAATTTTATTTCACAAAAACCTTCTGTTCTTCGTACATTTGCGACTTTAAAATACAAATCACAATGATCGAAGATAAAACCCCACAACGTACCAGTATTGCCCAATTGGGCGAATTTGGATTGATAGACCATTTGACCAAAAACTTTGAAATCAACCAGGAATCAACGCTGAAAGGAATTGGCGACGATGCCGCGGTTTTGGATTTCAAGGACAAAAAAACGGTTGTTTCTACCGATTTGTTGATTGAAGGCGTTCATTTCGATTTGGCTTACATGCCTTTGAAGCATTTGGGCTACAAAGCTGTCGTGGTCAACGTTTCTGACATTTGTGCAATGAATGCCAAAGCCACCCAAATTCTGGTTTCGATAGCGGTTTCCAATCGGTTTCCGTTGGAAGCATTGGAAGAGTTGTTCGCCGGAATCACCCTTGCCGCCAATGAATACAAAGTGGATGTTATTGGTGGCGACACCACTTCTTCACAAAAAGGAATGATCATCAGCATTACCGTTATTGGCGAAGCAAATGAAGATGAAATTGTCTATAGAAACGGTGCCGGCAAAACGGATTTATTGGTCGTAACCGGCGATATTGGCGCAGCTTACATGGGATTGCAGGTTTTGGAAAGAGAAAAACAAGTTTTCCAGGTAAATCCAAATTCACAACCTGATTTGGACGCATATACGTATTTAATAGAACGTCAATTGAAGCCGGAAGCCCGAAAAGACGTCCGTACTTTGTTGCACGCCTTGGAAATAAAACCAACTTCAATGATTGATATTTCGGATGGATTGTCATCCGAGATTATGCACATTTGCAAGCAATCGAAAGTGGGTTGTAATTTATATGAAGACAAATTGCCGCTTGACCCGCAGTTCATGAATGTTTGCGAAGAATTCAATTTGGATGCAACAACCGTGGCCATCAATGGCGGCGAGGATTATGAATTGTTGTTTACCATCAAAATGGAAGATTTTGACAAGATAAAGGGAAATCCAAATTTCTCGATTATTGGACACATGACCCAAGAAAGCGAAGGAATTCATCTGGTAACTCGCGCCAATACCAAAATCCAGCTAAAAGCTCGCGGCTGGGATGCTTTAAGCGAAGAATAAAATAAAAAAAACGGCATTTTAAGTGCCGTTTTTTAGTTTATGAAGTCTTCCTAAATTAGAAAAGCAAACCTTTGTTTTTTGCTTCCCTTACTAATTCAATATCACTTTGGTCTTGCACATCCAATAATTTTTTTAGACTTAGTTTCCTTTTTTCTATGGCTTCTAAAGATATTGGAACGTATTGGGGAATATCTATTGTTTTGGTTCCTTTGGATATGTGAAACAAAATTTGCTTGTCGAAAACGTCAATTTCGATGGTGTCTTGCTGGGATAAATCCATCATTTTTTGAATGGATTGACTATAATAAATTTCATTTTTTATCACTTTGTCAAATCCAAAAAGCAACTCATCGAATGTCAAATCATTTTTTATGACCAATCCATTGGGATTTATTGTTTCGATGATATTCTTTATTTTCAATTCTTCGGTGTACATTGTCAGCAAAATGATTCTGCAATTGGGCATAAATTTCATCAACAATCTAGCTAAATCTTCTCCCGAATGAAGTCCTTTTTCTTCGTAAGTTGGCATACTGATGTCTAAAAAAGCAATGTCAAATGCCGCCGTTTCTGGATTGGCGATAATATCGTAGGCAGATTTGCAATCAATGGCTTGAGAAATGGAAAACTCAAATTCATTTGGATTGTATCTGGTGATACCATTCTTGTAACCTTCAATTATAAATGGATGATCATCAACAATCAACACGTTTTTTTTGATTATTTCCTCTCCAATTGAATCATTCATCATTTCTTGCTGTTTTTATATTGGGACTGTAACTGTAATAATTGTTCCTTCTCCTATTTTGGATTTTATTTCAAATGTTCCTTTGCATTCATTAATTCGCGATAGCATGTTTTGCAAACCAATTCCTTTTTTTCCCCTGTTCACGTTGAATCCTATTCCGTCATCGGTAATTTGCAAAAACAAATGATCGGTTTCTTTTTTGAATTCAATTTTGACATTTTCGGCCTTGGCGTATTTATTGATATTTTGAAGCGACTCTTGAACAATTCGATACAAATTAATTTTCACGGCATTGCTCACCGTTTCCCATTTTATGTTGGAATCAATGGTTGAAACCAATTTTGTGGCAAACGTCTTTTTTTGTTCTTCAAACAAATTGTCAACGATGGCAACGAAGTTATTAATTAATTCTGATTTTTCCCTATTCAAATCATGTGAAATTTCACGAATATCTTGTTCAATATTTTTCAATTCCGCCAAATAACTGTTCCTTTGGATGGAAGCACTTTCGTCATGAATTTTATTCAAACTGTCCAAGTTCATCCTCACCCCAAACATTCTTCCCAACACTCCATCATGCAACTCTTGGGCAACTCTTTTTTTCTCATTCACCCTAATCAACTCAACATTACTTTGTTGGGAAATCATCAAATTGTAAATTTCCTCATTGACCTTTTGCTGTTCTTGTTTGTACAAAAGTTCCCTATTTTTTGCCTTTTGTGCCTTGATGATGTACAAAAACATTCCCAAAATTAAAATCGACCCAAAGATGTAAACCAAGTTCCTGTTTTGGGTCGTTAAATCCGTGTTTTCTTGTTTGATTTCATCCGTTTCATACTCAATACGGGTGAATTTCTCGGCAATATTACGGTCTGCTTTTTGCAAACTGTCATTAATGTGAATGTATTCTTTGTTATAAACAGCTGCTTTTACTGGTTCTATAATCGCCAGTTGTTTTAGAGGTAATAAAAGATTTCTATTATTTTTAGATTTTCTAGCAGTAGTGAGAGCTTCTTTGGAATATTGTATTGCTTTTACAGTATCATTTTTAGAAGCGTAATATTCTGATAAATGAATATTAC
>JAGNPF010000223.1 GCA_017989775.1 Flavobacterium sp. | reverse complement strand
CGGCAAATGAAGAGGCGTTCAAACCGTAATAATCCAGCAGGATTTCCAGTCTTTTTATAAAATCTTCCGTGTTTACCATTGTAAATTTGTTTAAGCATCCAATTGTTTTACAAATGTAACCAAAAAGGATCATTACACCAAAATTACATTTGTAAAACACCAAAATAACGCTGATTGTTGTTATTTAATACTTTTAATAAGATGTTTTAAATTGCTGATAATATATATGTTGTATTGTGTATGGTTAAATAAATACATTTGTCAACAATTGGCGTCGTTGCAAAGGATTGATTTTGTTTAAATCTGTTTACAGAAATAAATAAAGCCTGTTTTTAATGGTTTACAAATGTAAAAATAAAGATGTTTACTTTTGTAAAACAAAAATACAACCATGGATTTAGAACAATTATTCGACCAAAACAAAGAGCAGACTTTGCAGGGTCGTTACATAACTTTGGACTCGATAGAGTCTTTGTTGCAAAAATTAAACACCGATAATCAATTGGAAATTATTGGAAAATCAGTGCTGGAAAAACCCATTTACAAATACCAAATGGGTACCGGAAAAACCAAGATTCTGCTTTGGTCGCAAATGCACGGAAATGAAAGCACGACCACCAAGGGACTCTTTGATTTTATCAATGTCTTGCACAGCGGTTCGGAATTGACCAAGAACCTGTTGGAATCGTTTACTTTTTGCTGCATTCCGATGTTGAATCCAGATGGAGCAAAGTTGTACACTCGTGTCAACGCTAATAATATTGACTTGAACAGGGATTCGCAAGATCTTTCGCAGCCGGAAAGCAGGGTTTTGAGGGCGACTTTCGAGAGTTTCAAACCCGACTTCTGTTTTAATCTACACGACCAGCGCACCATTTTTGGAGTGTCCGACACGGGCAAACCCGCAACGGTTTCTTTTTTGGCGCCAGCTTACAACGAGGCCAGGGAAGTGAATGATTCTAGGTTGAAGGCAATCAATCTGATAGCGGGGATAAATAAAGTGTTGCAGCAATACATTCCGGGGCAGGTGGGGCGTTTTGACGATTCTTTTAATATTAATTGTATTGGTGATACTTTTCAATATTTGGGTGTGCCGACGGTTTTGTTCGAGGCCGGACATTTTCCAAAAGATTATGACAGGGAAGTGACTCGAAAATACATTTTTATGGCCTTGGTTTCGAGTTTTGAAATACTAAACGAAAACGTTATAGTTGTTAACAAATTTGATGATTATTTGAGTATTCCTCAAAATAAAGTCGTTTTTTATGATTTTATATATAAAAATATCAAAATAAATTATGATGGTATTGAAATAATCACGAATTTTGCATCACAATACAAGGAAGAGTTGATTGAAGACAAGCTTTGTTTTAATGCTTACATAGCCAAGATTGGCGAATTGGAGGATTATTTCGGACATGTCGTATATGATGGAAAAGAGGCTTTGTACAGGGATAATTACGAAAATATTCCCAAATTAGACCAAAAAGCAGATTTTTATTTGCAAAACAACTCGGAGTTTGTAAATGGATTGATGATTTGACAATAATCGCCAATCGTTTTTGAAACGTAAATTTTGCAATTGCAACAATAATATTAAATTAAGAATTATGAGTAAGTTCCGTTTAGACGAAGTAGATCACCAGATATTGGACATGTTGATAGACAACACTAGAATCCCTTTTACAGATATAGCCAAGAAATTGTTGATTTCTGCCGGTACCGTGCACGTAAGGGTGAAGAAGATGGAAGATGCCGGAATAATTATGGGGTCTTCATTGGTTCTTGATTATGATAAATTGGGTTATTCTTTCATAGCTTACGTGGGTGTGTTTCTGAACAACACTTCGCAAACCAAGTTCGTTTTGCAACGCATTAACGAAATTCCGTTCGTGACCGTTGCGTCCGTAACCACCGGAAAGTTTAATATTTTCTGCAAAATCAGGGCTAAAGATACCAAACACGCCAAGGACGTAATCTTCATGATTGATGACATCGAAGGAGTTTACAGAACAGAAACTATGATTTCGTTGGAAGAAAGCATAAATGACAAAAAGCGTTTGATGCACACCATTTTCAAGAATATGTAATTCATTTGAAAGCTATTGCCATACATAACCTCAAGTGAATTCTTGGGGTTTTTTTTTAAAACCAATACTAAACCAACAATAATTAATTATAAAGAATATGTATACGCTTCCAAAAATAGAACGCTTCAATCAAGCAGTTCTTTCTAAGTATCACATTTACAATAGTGTTTTTATAACCTTGCCATTTGACTCCATCGACAATACGGGGGTCATGCTTCCGTTGTTTACGGATGTCTGCGACAACGGTTTCAAAAAGCAGGAAACCCCGAAAGAAATTGTTGATTTTTTTTCAGACAAATACTTGCACAGTGCTTCCGAGGCGGAAAAAATTGATTTGATGTTTCGTTTTATCCAATACATCGAGCGTCAAATCGTGCTTTTTGATGCCATCGAGGATGCCGCTTTTCCCGTGGTGAACAATATGGAGGGAAGAGGTTCCCTGCGTGACATCAAGGAAAAAACCGATGCCAAGAACAGCAGGGAAGAACTGGTTGATTTTCTGGAGAACTTCAATGTGAGAACGGTATTGACGGCGCATCCTACCCAGTTTTATCCTGGACCTGTATTGGGTATTATCAATGACTTGACGGATGCTATTCGCCAAAACGACCTTTTGGAAATCAAGCAATTGTTGGCCCAATTGGGTAAAACGCCTTTTATCCAAAATGAAAAACCAAATCCTTTTGACGAGGCGGTAAGTTTGATTTGGTACCTTGAAAACGTGTTTTATGAAACGGCAGGCGAAATGGTGCATTA
This sequence comes from Flavobacterium sp., assembly GCA_017989775.1. GTDB lineage: Bacteria > Bacteroidota > Bacteroidia > Flavobacteriales > Flavobacteriaceae > Flavobacterium. Next base: position 1,187 of record JAGNPF010000223.1, on the reverse strand, counting down.
CCTTCAAAAGAATGTTTTCAATGGCGATTTTATTCAAAACCAATTGATAAAACTTGGTTTTTGGCCAGGCGGGGACAGGGACGGAAATCCGTTCGTGACCACCGAAATCACCTTGAAAGTGGCCGACAGGTTGCGAACTTCCATCTTGAAATGTTATTATGTGGAGATGAGGAGTTTGAAAAGAAAGTTGACGTTCCCTGGCGTGGATGTTTTGGTGGCTGAACTGGAGCAAAAATTATATCGTTCCGTTTTTTATTCCAAAGGCGATATTTTTATCACTTTGGATGAATTTAAAACCCAATTGCACAAAATCAGGACCATCGTCATCGAGCAACACCAATCTTTGTATATCGAAGAATTGGAAGCCTTGTTGATCAAGGTGAATTTGTTCGGGTTCCATTTTGCTTCCCTTGACATTCGTCAAAACAGCAAAATACACGATGCCGTTTTCAAGGATGTGGTCCAGTTTTATTTGAATTCGGGTTCGAAAGTCTTTCCGGAGAATTATTATGAAATGACCGAAGATGAAAAGATTGTTGTTTTGTCCAATGTAAAAGGAAATCTTGACACCAATGTTTTTGAAAACGAGATAACAAAATCGACTTTGGAGTCGATTCAGGCAATAAAGAAAATTCAGGAATCCAATGGCGAATCCGGGGCTGACCGCTACATCATCAGCAACAACGAAAGCGCCTTGAACGTGATGGAGGCATTTGCGCTTTTCCACTTGAACGGTTGGGAGGATTTGTCCGTGGACATCATTCCTTTGTTTGAATCGGTGGACGATTTGCAAAACGCCCATATCATCATGGAGAAATTGTACAACAATCCAGCTTATGCCAGTCATTTGAAAGACAGGAATTACAAGCAAACCATAATGTTGGGCTTCTCTGACGGAACCAAGGATGGTGGTTATTTGATGGCCAACTGGAGTATTTACAAAGCCAAAAAAGAGTTGACCGCAATGTCCAGAAAATATGGAATTCACGCCATTTTCTTTGACGGACGTGGTGGACCTCCAGCTCGTGGTGGCGGAAAAACACATAAATTCTACGCTTCGTTGGGACCCAAAATCGAAAATGACGAAATCCAGATTACCGTTCAAGGACAAACCATCAGTTCCAATTTTGGTACCTTGGATTCCTGCCGCTACAACTTGGAGAACTTGTTGAGCGCCGGGGTTACCA
>JAGNPF010000222.1 GCA_017989775.1 Flavobacterium sp. | reverse complement strand
ACACCCTTTGTCTGATTTGTGTCTTTTTGTACACGATTCAATCATCCATCGAGGAACAAGGTCAATAATTTGTCGAATAACTGGTTTTTTAATATTTTTGTTTCGCCTGAAGAGTCCCATAAAATTATTTTATTTTTAGCAAAACAAAAATAAGGGATTCTCAGGTACTTTTTATTTTGGAGTTTCGGATAGCTATGATTGAAGTTATTTAGATAATTTCTATTTTTTTTGACAAAAGAATGAAATCTTTATTGTAACATAAAACTAAATTTCACGGTAGGACGGGTCAGTGTATGGATAGTGTATGGATAGTGTATGGTTGTGGTACCCCCAAAAAAGCATAAAAAACAATACCATTGAGCATAAAAAAGCCATAACAGTTGCTATAGCTCATTTATGACATAATAATTTAAAGAAAACCCTCTAAAATCCCAACAACTCCAACAATTCCTTTTCAAACCGTCCTTTGGGCAAATATTGGTCTTCCAGGGCTTTGGTAAACGGAATCGGGCTGTCCAAACTCGCCACGCGTTTTACGGGAGCATCGAGATATTGGAAACAATTTTCCATGATCAAGGCCGAAATGTCGCTGGCAATACCGCCAAAAAGGGAATCTTCCTGTAAAATAATCGCTCTCCCCGTCTTCTTCACCGAAGCATAAATGGCCTCCGTGTCCAAGGGTTGCAGTGTTCTCAAATCCAGAACATCGGCCAAAATTTCGGGATGTTGGGACAAGGTTTCCAAAGCCCAATGCACGGCTGCACCATAAACGATGATGCTGACTTGGTTGCCTTTCTTCAACAAAGCGGCTTTTCCCAACGGAATCGTGTAATAATCTGTTGGAACTTCTTGATAAACGCTGCGGTACAATTGTTTGTGTTCAAAAAACAAAACCGGATTCGGGTCATTGATGGATTCGTTCAGCAAACCTTTGGCATCGTGGGGAAAAGCGGGATAAACCACCTTCAAGCCCGGTGTTTTGGTAAACCAGGCCTCGTTGGTTTGCGAATGAAACGGCCCCGCCTGTGTTCCACCACCGCAAGGCATTCGAACCACGACATCGGCTTTTTCCTGCCAACGGTAATGGGATTTGGCCAACAAATTCACGATGGGATTGAATCCCGTGGAAACAAAATCGGCAAACTGCATCTCGACAACGGCTTTGTACCCGTTGATGGACAAACCCATTCCGGCCGAAACCACCGCGCTTTCGCAAATGGGCGTGTTGCGAACCCGTTCTTTGCCAAACAGCTCGACAAAGCCGTCGGTGATTTTGAAAGCACCACCGTATTCGGCAATGTCCTGCCCCATAATGACCAAGTTGGGATGTCGTTCCATCGATTGTTTCAAACCATTTGAAATTGAGTCGATGAATCGAATGTTTTCTGTTTTTTCAGAAGATTTAACTTCTTGAAAGGCAAAATGTTTGTAAACATCATTTAACTCATTTTCATAAGTTGGGTCAATTTCGGATTCGGCATTGGCAATAGCCCAATCTTTGTCGATCTCCGCCTTGATTTCGGCATGCAAAAAAGCATCAAAATCATCTGAAAGGATATTGTTTTCTTTCAAATAGTTCCTGTAATTTTCTACCGGATCTTTGTCTGCCCAAGCCTCCATCAAGACCGAAGGAACATATTTGGTGCCACTCGCCTCTTCGTGTCCCCGCATTCGAAAAGTCTTAAATTCCAATAAAATCGGACGAGGATGCTCCTTCATCGAAACTTTCAATTCCGATAATTTATGATACACTTCCAGAATGTTGTTTCCGTCGATAACATGGCTTTCCATACCGTAACCAATGCCTTTGTCGGCAATGTTTTCGCAACGAAACTGCTCGTTGGTGGGCGTCGATAGTCCATAACCATTGTTTTCGACGATGAACATCACGGGCAATTCCCAGACGGCGGCGATATTCAGGGCTTCGTGAAAATCGCCTTCGCTCGTGGCTCCTTCTCCCGTGAACACGGCCGTTATTTTTTGGTTTTGCTTCAATTGGTTGGCCAAGGCAATCCCGTCGGCAACACCCAATTGGGGCCCGAGATGCGAAATCATCCCGATAATTTTGTAGTGTTGCGTTCCAAAATGGAAACTGCGGTCGCGACCTTTGGTAAACCCATTGGCCTTGCCCTGCCATTGCGAAAAAAGTCGGTACAAAGGAATGTTTCTGCCCGTAAAAACACCCAGGTTGCGGTGCATCGGCAGGATGTATTCGTCGGTGTCCAAAACGGCCGTAACCCCCACGGAAATGGCTTCCTGCCCGATTCCGGAAAACCATTTCGACACCTTTCCTTGTCGGATGAGAATCAACATTTTTTCTTCTATCAATCGGGGCAACAGTAACCTTTTGTACAAATCCAATAATTGGTCGTTGCTGAGTGTTTTTCTATCGAAAGTCAATTTTTCTGTCTTTATTTTGATTTACTCTTTCTCCAACATCAATTCCTTGATGTATTTGACCGGCGCGCTGCCATAACTCAAGAATTTTTCGTGAAAGGCTTTCAAACTAAACTTTGCTCCCTCTTTTTTCTTGATCATTTCCCTCAATTCATAGATTTCATTGAACCCCGTGTAATACGAACACAACTGCACTTGGCTCAAGGTGGCGCGTTTCCATTTTCCGTCGGCTTCGGCTTGCTGTTGAAATCCTTCCCTGGTCATCAGTTTGATTGCATCCTCTTTTGACATGTTTTTGGTATGGACGCTGATGTCCAAAATGGTATTGCAGGTCGCCCTTAAATGAAATTTATAATACATCAACCACATTTCATCCGAATTTTTATAACCGCTTTCCAGCATCATTCTTTCGGCATAAACTGCCCAACCTTCAATCATCGCACCATTTCCCAAAACAGATTTTATGATGCTTGGCGACTGGTTGCTGTACACCAATTGGGTATAATGTCCCGGAACGGCTTCGTGAATGTTCAAAATTTGCAAAATATAATCATTGTACTCCCTCAGGTAACTTTCGGCTTTTTCAGCGGTCCAGCCTTGCATGCTGCCCACATTGTAGTAGGTGTTGGCATTCTTGTCATACGGCCCCGGGGCAGAAATGGAGGCACCGGCAACACCGGCCATGTACGCAGGCTCCTTGCGAACAACAAGGGGTTTCGACGGATCGATGTAAAGCAAATCTTTGGCTTTTACAAAAGCGGTCAATTCCGGAATTTGTTTCTCTATTTCGGATTGAAATTTTTCTGGCGTGGTGTGTTGCAACGAAACTTTGTCGATCACTTGCTTGATGAGGTCCAATTTATCGGTTGGTTTTGGAGCCGACCCCATATATTTGAACCATAGTTTGTTGGCAAGAACAAACATTTCTTCGTGCAATTCTTTTTTGTGTGCCACGGCTTTTTCGAACATTTCATCTGAGGTATAAGCCGATTGAATGTCAAAATTGAATTTTTTGGCATACAATTCAGCTCCCAAACGGAAAGAACGCGGTGTTTTATTGTCTAATTTTTTCAACCAATCGGCATAATCTTTTATGCTTGCCACGGCCAATTTTGATTTGTCCAAAATCGATTTTTTCTCGGTTTCCGACAATTTGCTTTTGGACAAGGCGGCAACCAAATCCGTTTCGAACACGGAAAGACCACCCAGATTTTGTTCAATGGCCAATTGTGTATGTTCCAAAGTTGGATTCTTGATGTTCCCTTTCGCCGCTTCATAATAAGCCGGAATGTTCTTCATTTTCAAACCGAAGTTTCGCAATCTGTTGTCTATCGAATCGTAATTCCCGTTGAGAATTTCGGCAAAAGGGCCGCAAACATTGTATTCTGCTGGATTCCATTCATACGATTTCATTTCATTGATGGAGTAAACCAAGCTTTCCACCTGATTTTTGACCATGTGGAAATCCGTTTTGTTGTTGTCCGAAAGATTTTCCAAACTGTAATTTTTCAAAGAATCCAGATTGGCATGGGTAAAATCCAATATTTTTTTACGCGAATTTGAATCAGGAACAACAAGAACGCTATCCAATTTGTGATAGCCTTGGCTTGCAGCCCAATCAGGGAAAAATCCCCACATCGAGG
>JAGNPF010000221.1 GCA_017989775.1 Flavobacterium sp. | reverse complement strand
CAAAAAATAAAAATTGGTCATCACAGAATGTTGAAAAACGACAATTCTATTTGCACGACCATCGAAATATAAAAAGTTAAACACAGATTTCACAAATTTTCACAGATTCTATATCTCAATTTAGGCAAAAAATAATTCGTGAATTCGTGGCCAAAACAAATATGAAAAACATAGAAACCCTCATACAAGAAGCCATAGCGCTATTAAAATCGCTGATCGAAACTCCTTCCTTTTCGAGTGAAGAACAACAAACAGCGCTTTTAATCGAAAATTGGTTCAACCAAAACCAAATCCCTTTCGAGAGGGAAAACAACAATATTTGGGCTTACAACAAGCATTTTGACGAATCGAAACCAACGCTTTTGCTCAATTCGCACCACGATACCGTGAAACCCAACCAAGGCTACACCAAAAATCCGTTTGAAGCCATCGTGGAAGACGGTAAATTGTATGGTTTGGGCAGCAACGATGCCGGCGGTTGTTTGGTTTCCTTGATTGCCACATTTACCCATTTTTATGCTGCTGAAAACCTGCCTTACAACATCGTGATCGTGGCTTCGGCAGAGGAAGAAAGCAGTGGAAAACTGGGTTTGAACAGCGTTTTGAAACATTTGCCCCATCTGGATTGCGCCATCATTGGCGAGCCCACCTTGATGCAATTGGCCGTGGCCGAAAAAGGATTATTGGTCTTGGACATCGTCGTGAAAGGCACCGCAAGTCACGCTGCACACAACAATCCCGACAATCCAATCTACAATGCAATGCCCGTGATTGAATGGTTCAAAACCTATCAATTCGAGAAAATATCCGAGGTTTTAGGGCCGGTAAAAATGACCGTAACCCAAGTAAACGCCGGAAAACAACACAATGTAGTTCCCGCCGAATGCCATTTGGTTGTCGATATTCGGGTGAATGATTGCTACAACAATACCGAAATTCTGGAAACCGTAAGAGCCAATGTCAATACCGAAGTAACGCCACGTTCGATGCACTTGAATGCTTCTTCCATCCCAATTTCACACGGATTGGTGCAAGCCGGAATCGCCTTGGGAAGAACCACTTACGGCTCGCCTACCCTTTCTGACCAATCGGTTTTGTATTGCAAATCTTTGAAATTAGGGCCAGGAGAAAGTTTGCGTTCCCACTCGGCCGACGAATTTATATATGTAAACGAAATAGAAGAAGGAATTCAATTGTACATCAAAATATTGGGCGATTTCTTAAAACAATAATTACAACAAATTTTAGTCCTATTAGATTTCAAATCCATTCGTTTTGAATCTAAAATCTAAAATCTAAAATCTAAAATTGACTATGAAACTTTGGGAAAAAGGAATACCAACCGATAAACAAATAGAACATTTCACCGTTGGAAATGACCGCGAATTAGACTTGGTCTTGGCCAAATACGATGCTTTGGGTTCTATCGCCCACGCCAAAATGTTGTGTCAAATCGGACTCTTGACGGAAGAAGAAACCGATTCCTTGGTCTTGGCTTTGGAAGACATCATCATCGAAATTGAGAAAGGCGCATTCGAAATTGACGAAAGTTTTGAAGACGTCCATTCCAAAATCGAATACCTTTTGACCATCAAACTGGGCGATGCCGGAAAGAAAATCCATACGGCACGTTCACGTAACGACCAAGTTTTGGTTGACGTGAATTTGTATCTTAAAGACGTGGTTTCCGAATTCAAGTCGCAAGTAAAAACCTTGTTCGATTTGTTGATGGAATCGGCCGAAAAATACCAAAACGTGTTGTTGCCGGGTTACACGCATTTGCAAATTGCAATGCCTTCCTCTTTCGGGATGTGGTTTTCCGCTTATGCCGAAACCTTGATTGATGATATTACAATGTTGAATGCCGCCTTGAAAATCGTGGATCAAAATCCATTGGGTTCCGCTGCAGGTTACGGAAGCTCCTTCCCTATCAACAGAACATTTACAACTCAGGAATTAGGGTTTGAAACCTTGAAATTCAATTCGGTGGCCGCACAAATGAGCCGCGGGAAATCGGAGAAAACAGTGGCTTTCGCAATGAGTAGCGTTGCAGCGACTTTGGCTAAATTCTCGATGGACGTTTGTTTGTACATGAGCCAAAATTTTGATTTTATCAGTTTACCAGCCCATTTGACGACAGGTTCCAGCATTATGCCCCACAAGAAAAACCCGGATGTTTTCGAGTTGATTCGTGGAAAATGCAACAAAATTCAAGCCTTGCCTTATGAAATTACCTTAATCACCAACAACTTGCCAAGCGGTTATCACAGGGATTTCCAATTGTTGAAAGAAGGATTGTTTCCTGCCATTCAAAATCTGAAAGCTTGCTTGGATATTGCGATTTTCTCCATCAAGGACATCAAGGTAAAAGACAATATTTTGGCCGATGAAAAATACGATTACCTATTTACCGTGGATACTTTAAACGAAATGGTGGTTGCAGGAATGCCTTTTAGAGATGCTTACAAAGCCGTTGCCGAACAATTGGAAAATGGCACTTATCAATCCCCAAAAGAAACCAAACATACCCACGAAGGAAGCATCAACAACCTTTGTCTGGCTGAAATCAAAGATAAAATGAAACAAGCTTATTAAAAAAGCATTTCTATTTTACTATATAACGCATCGAGATATTCGGTGCGTTTTTTTGTGTATTAATTCCTTATATTTGAGAAATACATATCTGAAAAAAAAGAATGAAAAAATTGCAATCAGAAGCCACACAATCTCTTTTAGAAAAAAAACTAATTTCTGAAGAACAGTTCCTGCAAATTCAAGCTTATCGCAGTTTGAATATATTTTCACTCCACAATGAATTGAGAGGGTTACTCTATTTATCGGTTTTGTTATTTACTGGAGGAATCGGAATTTTAATTTATCAAAACATTGATACCATTGGTCATATCGCCATTCTTTCTTTATTGCTTATAGTTACAGCCATTTGCTTTTACTTTTGTTTCAAAAATGCTGTGGGTTTCAAAAAAGAAGAAGTTCTCTTCCCTAACCCACTTTATGATTATTTAGTTCTTACAGCAGTTATATTAAGCTGTACGTTTGTGGGATATTTACAATTCCAATACAAACCTTTTGGAACCGATTATGGATTGGCAACGTTAATTCCAACAATAATAAGTTTCATTTGTGCCTATTATTTCGACAACAAAAGTGTTTTAACCATTGCAATTACAGGTTTAGCCGCTTACATAGGACTTTCTGTAACACCACAGGATTTAGTCAATAATGATTTTTATTCCAATGAAAATTTGAGTTATTCTGCCATTCTCTTAGGTATTTTATTAATTGTATGGACAATCTATAGTTCCCGGATTGAACTGAAAACTCATTTTAACAGTATCTATCTAACCTTTGCATTGCACATCATCAGCCTTGCCTCTATTAATAATTTAGTGGAAGATTATTGGTTCTTTTTTGCCATTATATTGGCTGGTTCTACTTTTTATTTTTACAAAACAAGTTATGAACTCAAGTCAATTTCATTGTATGTTTTTATGATTATCTACGCTTATATCGGAATAAATGTAGTGCTCTTTAAAATTTTCGAACATATTGACTTTTCCGATGTTTGGATGTTATTTGTTTTAATGATGCCCGCTTATTTCATTGGTTCCATAATATTGTTCATCAAACTGATTAAAAACTTCAATAAAGAAATAGCCTAATGATAGCACACGATAAAAGTTTACTGACCAATTTGGCTTTGATTGAAGAAGCTAATTCTTTGCAGGCAGGCGGTTTTATAAGCAAGGAACAAAATACGATCATTAGGAAAAATTCATCCGGTTTCAAAAGACACGATAATATCCTGGTACGATTAGGATTCTTTTTGTTGGGAGCATTTTTGTATGTATCTCTCTGCGGGGCATTTTCATTAATTGGAATAGATGGCGGTCAGACATTTTGGAAAATTTGTTTTTATATTTTCACAATAATTGGTTTTGTTGGATCCAATATTTTAGCCAATCAAAAATATTATGGACACGGATTAGACGATGCTTTCAATTTAGGAACTCTTCTAAATCTAG
>JAGNPF010000220.1 GCA_017989775.1 Flavobacterium sp. | reverse complement strand
CCCACAGGCAGTACAGTTTTCGCGACCTTGTTCATCGCGTTTCAGCATGTGACGGCCACGGTATACCGGGCTCATGGTACGCACTTGGTCAGGGTAGTGGATGGTGGCTTTTCTTTTGAATAAATGTTTGATGGTAATCCACAACCCCTTGATTATGGCTATAAGATACATTCGTTCTAGAAAAGTCATCTCCTTGTTGGAAACAACCTTTTTTCTTCCGGAAAGTGATATTTCTTGTATTGACATTTAATTTTAGATTTTAGATTTTAGATTCCCGAACTTCGGGTTTAAAATCTGATTTTTATCTTTTATTTTTTGAAGCTTAATCCTGCTATTCACTCTATCTTTTGTTCTGAACCCCAGAACAATAGGATGCCGTTTCTATCAGGGCTAGGGTATTCGGTATTAATTTTATTTTCGTTTCTAAATTTTATTTCTTGTAACCAATTTTATTTCTTTCTACTTTGTTTTCTTGCTTTTCCATCATTTCATCTAAATAAGAAAAAACCAATTCAATGTTTTTATCGTGATTGATGAGTTTCTTTTTTATATGTTCAATTTCAAGTTTTACAGTCAAAGTTTCGGTTAATACTTCTCTAATTTTAGTAAAAACCCTTATAATTTGAATGTTTACTTTAATCGCTGGCGGACTATTTAGAACACTTGAAAGCATCGCCACACCTTGTTCTGTAAACGCCATAGGAAGATATTTTGAATGACCTCCTTGTTTTAAGGTGCCAAATTGGCTCCTTAAAATTTCGTATTCTGTACTAGTGAGTTCAAACATGAAATCTTCAGGGAATCGTTCTATATTCCTACGGACTTGTCTTTTTAATTGTTTGTTTTTCTACACCATAAAGAATTGCTAAATCAGAATCAATCATTACTTTTTGATTTCTAATGAACAAAATTTTGCTCATTATAAATTGTTCAGTGATCATTAATTCTTCTTCCATATTTTTTATTTTCTATTGAAGGGTTCACAATTTGCGACTACCTTAAAAATTTAAAATCCTAAATAAGCCATAATTTCTCCTCTCAAAAGAGTAATTCCGGTGATGATGATGTTGATGATGGACAACGGAATCAATACTCTCCAACCCAAATGCATTAACTGGTCGTATCTAAATCTTGGAATAGTCCAGCGAACCCACATGTAGAAGAAAATAAAACCGCAAAGTTTGATGAACAATGCCAAAATTCCTATCATATTGGCAATGTTTACTCCCCAATTTTCGACTGCCCAATCCATTCCAGGATAATTGTAGCCTCCGAAGAACAATACCGCCAAGATGGTTGAGGAAACAAACATGTTGGCATATTCCGCAAACAAATAGAATCCCATTTTCATCGAAGAATATTCGGTATGGTAACCACCAATTAATTCGGTTTCACATTCCGCCAAATCAAAAGGAGTCCTGTTGGTTTCTGCAAAAGCACAAATCAAGAAGATGAGGAAGGATAAAGGTTGGTAAAAAACATTCCAATTCATTCCGGATTGTTGAACCGAGATTTCTTTCAAGCTCAAGGTTCCGGTCATCATCAACAAGGCAACAATCGACAATCCCATAGCAACCTCGTAGGAAACCATTTGCGAAGCGGCACGAATGGCACCCATCAACGAAAATTTGTTGTTGGAAGCCCATCCACCAATCATGATGCCGTAAACCCCAACCGATACAATACCAAAAACATAAAGGATGGCCACATCAATGTCGGTAGCCTGCAACAAAATATCTCTTCCAAAAAGGTGGAATCGATCACCCCACGGAATGACGGCACTGGTCATCAAGGCGGTGGCCATTGCGACTCCAGGTCCTACCACAAACAAAAATTTATTGGGGGTGTTGGGTGTAAATTCTTCTTTTGAAAACAATTTCAAACCATCGGCAAGCGGTTGGAACAATCCTCCCCAACCCGCACGGTTAGGACCAACCCTGTCTTGAAGAAAGGCGGCCACTTTTCTTTCTGCCCAAGTGGAATACATTGCCATTATCATGGTAAAGGCAAACACCACAAGTATTACAATGCTTTTTTCGATAATAAAGGTACTATCCATTTTTTGAAGAATTTACTGGGTTACCGTCTATTTTTTCGTTGTAATCAATCTCGGCCATGCTTATTTTTTTTCGATCTTCTTCTCTACCCAATAGAATGGTTTCTTCGGTTTCGATAACGACTTTTTCTAATTTTCGAGTGTAGTTGTTTTGATTGATGACAGAGTCTTTCTCGAATTTTCTCGGGCCTTCAATTACCCAGTCATTCACGTCTTTATGGTCAAAACGACAGCTGTTGCAGATGAATTCTTCCACTTCGTGAAACTCGTCTTTTCTTCCGGTAACTCTTTGGATTTCGTCACCAAACATCCAAACGGTGGTTTTTCCGGAACAAGTAGGGCAATCACGGTGAGCATCATAAGGCTTGTTGAACCAAACTCTCGATTTGAATCGGAAGGTTTTGTCGGTCAAGGCACCTACAGGGCACACGTCAATCATGTTTCCAGAGAATTCGTTGTCGATGGCTTTTGAAATACAAGTCGAAATATTCGAATGATCGCCTCTGTCCATCACTCCGTGTACTCGGTTATCGGTGATTTGGTCGGCCACCATCACGCATCGGTAGCAAAGAATGCAACGATTCATGTGCAATTGGATATTCGGACCAATGTCTTCCGGTTCGAAAGTTCTTTTTTCTTCTATGTAACGACTTTCCGATTTTCCGTGTTCGAAACTTAAATTTTGCAAATCACATTCTCCCGCTTGGTCACAAACCGGACAATCCAAGGGGTGGTTGATCAACAAGAATTCCGTTACGGCTTTTCTTGTTTCTTGCACTCTTGGCGAAGATTTGCTGTTTACTTCCATTCCTTCTTGACAACCTGTTACGCAAGAAGCCATTAATTTTGGCATTGGTCTTGGATCGGCTTCACTTCCTTTGGATACTTCCACCAAACAAGCACGGCATTTTCCTCCGCTTCCTTTTAGTTTAGAATGGTAGCACATCGCTGGTGGAACTACTTCTCCTCCAATCATTCGGGCTGCTTGCAGGATGGTTGTTCCTGGTTCTACCTCAATCGCTTGACCGTCTATGGTTACTTTCATTTTCTGTTTGTTTAAAAGTTTAAAAGCTCAAAAGTTCAAGTGTTTTTCACTTCTAACTTCCCACTTCTAACTTATGACTTTTAAATTATACTGTTTGTTTAGAAACTAAATGCTTCACGCTTTCAAAAGGCTCGGCAACAAAATGGTCTCTGTTTTTTATTTTTTCCGGGAAACGGATATGGTATTCAAATTCTTCCCTGAAGTGACGAATAGCTGCTGCCACTGGCCAGGCCGCCGCATCACCCAATGGACAAATCGTGTTTCCTTCGATTTTGCTTTGAATGCTCAAAAGCAAATCGATATCTTCTTCACGACCGTGACCGTTTTCTATTCTATGCAACACTTTTTCCATCCATCCTGTTCCTTCACGACAAGGCGAACATTGTCCACAACTTTCGTGGTGGTAAAAACGGGAGAAATTCCAAGTGTTTCTCACGATGCAGGAAGTGTCGTTGTAAACGATGAATCCACCTGAACCCAACATAGAACCCGTTGCAAAACCACCGTCGCTCAAACTTTCGTAAGTCATCAAGCGGTCATCGCCATTGGCTGTTTTGTAAATTAAATGAGCAGGCAATACAGGAACTGACGATCCTCCTGGAATAAAGGCTTTCAAAGGTCGGTCAGAACTCATTCCGCCCAAATATTCGTCGGAATTCATGAATTCGTAAACGCTCAATCCCAATTCAATTTCGTAAACTCCCGGATTTTTGATGTGTCCTGAAGCCGAAATCAATTTTGTCCCAGTTGAACGACCAACACCAATTTTGGCATAATCGGCACCTGAATTGTTCACGATCCAAGGCACGGCTGCAATGGTTTCGACATTGTTTACCACGGTTGGATTTGCCCAAAGTCCCGACACTGCCGGAAATGGTGGCTTGATACGAGGATTTCCTCTTTTTCCTTCCAATGATTCAATCAATGCGGTCTCTTCACCACAGATGTAAGC
>JAGNPF010000219.1 GCA_017989775.1 Flavobacterium sp. | reverse complement strand
TTTTATGAAAGCAATTCTTTTATCTATTCTATTTCTTCTAATACCAAAACTGGCTATCTGCCAAACCTCAGAAAATACCAAATTTAATCTTTCGGACAATGACCGATTAATTTATCTGGATTCCACCCATCTGGAAACCAAATCAAAGGATTTCAAATTTTTCAGAATAATCAAAGACTACAAATTAGACAAAGAAAGCTACACCATTCTGGAGTATTATAAATCGGGAGTATTAAAAATGGAAGGGACTTCAAAAACAAAAGAAGGCTATCCAAAAGAAGGTGAATTGACCTATTATTACGAAAATGGCAATAAAAAATCAGTTTCAAATTACACCAAGGGGCGTGCCTATGGAAAAGATTTCGAATGGTATGAAAACGGAAATAAAAAACTGGAAGGAGAATATGTAGAAGACAAAAAAAACAGCAACCACCACCATATTATCCAATTTTGGGACGCAAACGGGGTTCAAAAAGTTGTGGACGGTAATGGTTTTTTCGATGATCAAGGAGAAAACGAATCTGAAAAAGGAGAAATAAAAAACGGCTACAAGGACGGGGTTTGGGAAGGTTCGTTCAAAAAATCTAAATTCAGCTACAAAGAAACCTACAAGGAAGGTAAATTTATTTCAGGAGTAAGCACCGATGCTGATGGCGAAACGCATAAATATTCCGAACTCGAAATAAAACCAGAGCCCAAAAAAGGTATTATGGATTTTTACAACTACATTGCAAAAAACTACAGAACACCGGATGTACAAGGACTCAAAGGAAAAGTTTACATCACATTTGTTGTTGACAAAGAGGGTGAAATCGTAGAACCTAGAGTCCTGAGAGACCTTGGTTATGGCACTGGCAAAGAAGCCATAAGGGTTGTAACGGCCTATGAAGGCTTTATCCCTGGTGAACAAAGAGGACGAAAAGTCAGGTGTACCTATTCATTGCCGATTGCAATCCAAGCTAGAAGATAAACCAACTCGGGGCCAATGTCATTAAGTTAAGGATTAACAGCCTCTTTGTTTCAAAGGTTTCAGGGGAGAAATTAAAAAAAGTCATACTTCATTAGTCATAATCCATAATTATTTTCTATTTTTGCAGCCGTCTTGCAATAGCTGTAGGACATACATAATAATCATTTAAATAATATTGGAATGTATTTAACAAAAGAGGTTAAAGAAGAAATCTTCGCTAAACACGGAGGAAAAGCAGAAAACACAGGATCTGCAGAAGGACAAATCGCACTATTCACACACCGAATCAGTCACCTTACCGAGCACTTGAAAAAAAATCGTCACGATTACAACACAGAGCGTTCATTGGTACTGTTGGTAGGTAAAAGAAGATCTTTGTTGGATTACTTGAAAAAGAAAGACATCAACAGATATCGTGAGATTATCAAAGTATTGGGTATTAGAAAATAATCAATATACTAAAGAGGTGCGAAAGTGCCTCTTTTTTATTTTAGATTTTAGAGTTCTGATTTTAGATTTTCAAACAGCATCTTCTTTAATCTCCAATTCTATTCTCTAACCATTTTATAAAAAAGTTTGGTTTTTCATTGGAATACAACAACTACAACTACACAACTATTCTGTCGACAGGCGGAAAACCAATGTAAAATTAAAAAAGGAAAAATTTATGATTCCACAATTATTTGTAGAAAGCATCGATTTAGGTGATGGCAGAAACATCACAATCGAGACAGGCCGTTTAGCCAAACAAGCTGACGGATCTGTAGTAGTAAGAATTGGAAAAACTGTTATTTTAGGAACAGTTGTATCCGCAAGAAAAGCAAGTCCAGGTATCGACTTTTTACCACTTACGGTAGATTATCGCGAAAAATTTGCTGCAGCAGGACGTTTTCCTGGAGGTTTCTTCAAAAGAGAAGCGCGTCCAAGTGACAGCGAAGTGCTAACAATGAGATTGGTTGACCGTGTTTTGCGTCCGCTTTTCCCATCTGATTATCACGCAGAAGTTCAAGTTATGATTCAGTTGATGTCTCATGACGATGAAGTTATGCCAGATGCACTAGCAGGATTGGCAGCTTCGGCAGCTCTTGCATTGTCTGACATTCCATTCGAAACTTTAATTTCAGAAGCCAGAGTCGGAAGAATTGACGGTAAATTCATCATCAATCCATCTCGTGCGCAATTAGAATTATCAGATATCGACATGATGATTGGAGCTTCTAACGATTCTATCGCAATGGTAGAAGGAGAAATGAAAGAAATCTCGGAAGCAGAAATGCTAGAAGCCATTAAATTTGCTCACGAACACATCAAAGTACAAATTGCGGCTCAAGAAAGATTGGCTCAAGCATTTGGAAAAAAAGAAGTTCGTACTTACGAAACTGAAAAAACTGACGATGCTATTTACGCAAAAGTAAAAGCAGCGGCTTATGATAAAATCTACGCAATTGCTAGCAAAGGTTCGGCTAAACACGAACGTTCTGCAGCATTTGATGCCGTAAAAGAAGAAGTTAAAGCCTTATTTACTGAAGAAGAATTGGCAGAAAACGGAGACTTGGTTTCTAAATATTTCTACAAAACCAATAAAGAAGCGGTTCGTAATGTAACTTTAGATTTAGGAACACGTTTGGACGGAAGAAAAACTACCGAAATCAGACCAATCTGGTGTGAAGTAGATTATTTACCATCTGTTCACGGATCGGCATTGTTTACTCGTGGAGAAACTCAAGCCTTGGCAACAGCTACTTTAGGAACTTCTAGAGAAGCCAACCAAATTGATTCCCCATCTGAACAAGGAGAAGAAAAATTCTATTTACACTATAATTTCCCACCATTTTCTACAGGAGAAGCTCGTCCGTTGAGAGGAACTTCAAGAAGAGAAGTTGGTCACGGAAACTTGGCACAAAGAGCCTTGAAAAACATGATTCCTGCTGATTGTCCTTACACCATTCGTGTAGTTTCTGAAGTATTGGAATCGAATGGTTCTTCTTCGATGGCTACTGTTTGTGCTGGAACATTGTCCTTGATGGATGCCGGTATCCAAATGATTCGTCCTGTTTCTGGAATTGCAATGGGATTGATTACTGATGGTGATCGTTTCGCAGTATTGTCGGATATTTTAGGTGACGAAGATCACTTGGGAGACATGGACTTTAAAGTAACTGGAACTACCGAAGGTATTACCGCTTGCCAAATGGACATCAAAATTGACGGACTGAAATACGAGATTATGGAACAAGCTTTGGCGCAAGCTAGAGAGGGTCGTTTGCATATCTTGAATATCCTTACTTCAACTTTGGCTGCACCTAAAGCAGATGTTAAAGCGTATGCTCCAAAAATTATCACCAGAACCATTCCTGGTCAATTCATTGGTGCCTTGATTGGACCTGGTGGAAAAGTAATTCAAGAATTACAAAAAGCTACTGGAACAACCATCGTAATCAACGAAGTGGACGAACAAGGAGTTATCGAAATTCTTGGAACTGACCCTGCTGGAATTGAAGCGGTATTGGCAAAAATCCAATCCATCACTTTCAAACCACAAATGGGCGAAGCTTATGAAGTGAAAGTAATTAAAATGTTAGATTTTGGTGCAGTTGTTGAATATACTGCGGCTCCAGGAAACGAAGTATTGCTTCACGTATCGGAATTGGCTTGGGAACGCACGGAAAACGTTTCGGACGTAGTAAATATGGGCGATGTTTTCCAAGTGAAATACCTTGGCATTGACCCTAAAACCAAAAAAGAAAAAGTATCCAGAAAAGCACTTTTGCAAAGACCTCCACGTGAGGAGAAAAAAGAGTAATCAGATCTTAGTTTACTAAAGGTTTAATTCATAGTTAACCCCGTTTCATTCATTTGAAACGGGGTTTTTCGATTTCAAAATCCTTTTTGCAAATTTAAATGTAAAAACAACACAATCATTACTCTTAATTCAAAGAAAAAAAATATCTTTAACCGTATTAATCTTAAAAGGAATTTAATTATGACATTTAAAGTTATCCAAAACACAAAAATCAACACTCAAGTTTTTACTTTTTCAAGCCCCGAAACAGTTACATACCCTGTAGCTCCTTTAGTTTCGGCAAAATTCTACA
>JAGNPF010000218.1 GCA_017989775.1 Flavobacterium sp. | reverse complement strand
CTATTAATGATGGCGCGAATGGTGTAAGTTCCGTCGGTGGTGGTGTCATGGGTGAAATTGGTTGTTGTTGCGAAAGGACTTTCTGCGACTTTATTTCCGTTGCAATACAAATTATATTTGACATCAGTAGGTTCAGTTCCCAACATTCTCCAGCCAAGATAGACTTGTGAGGGATTTATTCGCATCGCAACCAAGCCACGATTGAGTTTTTCAACGGTGTGTTGGGCGGATGTTTGGCTGAAAATTCCAAATAAGAACAGAACCAAAAGGGCCGTTTTTTTGAAAAAAAAGGAAGCGGTTTGTTTCATGGTTAATGTGAAAAAGTTGATTAGTATTTGATAAAAATAAGTTTAAATAGGGGATATACCATCCTGTACTATCCTATGTTAGTGTTTGGTAATGAGGAAGGTTATTTAGGAGATTTTTATGGAATAAAAAAAGCCCCAAGAAAATCTTGAGGCTTTTGGTATTGAAATAAAAGTTGAGCTTATCCTGCCAACGCTTCTTTGATTCTGCGTAAAGCTTCTGTCAATTGCTCTTCGCTGGTAGCGTAAGAGAAACGGATGCAGTTTGGATTTCCAAAAGCGTCTCCTGTAACAGTAGCCACACAAGCCTCGGCCAAAAGATACATTGACACGTCATTCGCATCTTTGATTTCGGTTCCTTTCAATGTTTTTCCGAAGAAAGAAGAAACGTCTGGGAAAACGTAGAAAGCACCTTCTGGAACGTTGATTTTGATTCCTGGAATTTCTTTCAATAATCCAACAACTAAATCTCTACGGCTGTGGAACGCTTGAACCATGTGATTCAAAACACTTGGGTCTGCATCAACAGCAGTAATTGCGGCTCTTTGCGCTACGGAATTTGCTCCTGAAGTTACTTGACCTTGAATTTTTGTACACGCTTTTGCGATAAATTCTGGTGCTCCAATGTAACCAATTCTGTATCCTGTCATTGCGAAAGCTTTGGCAAGTCCATTTACAGTAACTGTTTTTTCCAACATTCCTGGAATAGATCCGATGCTGCAAAAAGTACCAGAGAAATTGATGTGCTCATAGATTTCGTCGGCAACAACGATAATGTTTGGATATTTTTCCAATACTTTGGCCAAAGCTGTCAATTCTTCTCTGTTGTAAACCGAACCTGAAGGGTTACAAGGAGAAGAGAACCACATCATTTTTGTTTTTGGCGTGATCGCTGCTTCCAATTGTTCTGGCGTGATTTTGAAATCAGTATCCACAGAAGTTGGAACTTCTACTGGAACACCACCTGATAATTTCACGATTTCGAAATAAGAAACCCAGTAAGGTGCTGGCAAAATTACTTCGTCACCGTCGTTTAACAGTACTTGTGCAATGTTGTACAATGATTGTTTTGCTCCTGTCGAAACCACGATTTGAGATGGTTTGTAATCCAATCCGTTGTCTCTTTTGAATTTTCTGCAAATAGCTTCTTTCAAGTCGCCGTAACCGTCAACTGGAGAATAAGTGCTGTAGTTTTCGTCGATAGCTTTTTTGGCGGCTTCTTTGATGAAATCAGGCGTGTTGAAGTCTGGTTCACCCAAACTCAAACTGATGATGTCTTTTCCTTGTGCTTTTAATTCTCTGGCCAAAGCAGCCATGGCCAACGTTTGTGAAGTAGCCAAATTATTGATTCTGTCTGAAAGCAAATTGTTCATTAAATGTGATTTTAATTTATTAAAGATGGTTATTTATTGTTTTTTATTGCAAAGCGGGTTTCATTCCGAGTTCTTTTAAATGTTTGAAATGGGCAATTACCGCTGCCCTGAATGTTTTGTATTCGTGATACGGCAACTGACATTCTTTGGCCGTTTCTTTTACAATTTTTGAAATTTTATTGTAATGTACGTGGCTGATGTGCGGAAAAATATGGTGTTCGATTTGGTGGTTTAAACCTCCGGTGTACCAGTTCACGATTTTGTTTTTTGGTGCAAAATTTACGGTGGTAAACAGTTGATGAATCGCCCAAGTGTTTTCCATTTCGCCTTCTTCATTTGGAATCGGGTTTTCGGCCTCGTCCACCACGTGTGCCAATTGGAACACGATACTCAAGATTAGTCCGGCCGTGTAGTGCATCACGAAAAATCCAACCAAAACTTTCCACCAAACAATTCCAATAACAATCGGCAATACAATCCAGATGGCTATGTAAATGATTTTTGTGATGATTAAGGTTGTCCAAAGAATTTTTGGGCTTTTGGGTTCGCCATAAGACAATTTTCTTTTGATGTAGCTGCTCATCTGCTTGAAATCGGTGGTGATTGCCCAATTGAAAGTCAATAAACCGTATAGAAAAACAGCGTAATATTGTTGGAATTTGTGAAATTTATGCCATTGGGCTTCTTTGGAAAAACGCATGATTCTTCCAGCCTCCAAGTCTTCGTCGTGACCGATGATGTTGGTGTAGGTATGATGCAAAACGTTGTGTTGCACCTGCCAGTTGTGAACGTTTCCGGCCAAAACATAAATCGTTCCGCCCATGAATTTATTGACCCAACTTTTGGTCGAATAGGAGCCGTGGTTGGCGTCGTGCATCACGTTCATTCCAATTCCTGCCATCCCGATTCCCATAACAATCGTCAACAGTAAATGTGCCCAAAAAGGCATGGGTAAAGTGAGTATCAAAAAGTAGGGAACCAAAAAAACCGTAAAAAGAATTATCGTCTTCAAATGGATTTTCCAGTTGCCTGTTTTGGGGATGTTGTTTTCCTTGAAGTAGCTGTTCACCCGAGAGTTAAGCGTTCTGAAAAACTTTAGATTGTCTTGCTTTGCAAATGTCGGCGCGACGTTGTTCATTGTTATATTTTATATATTCCGCAAAGATAATTATTATAAATTTTCAATCTGTAAAATTGAGTTAAATATTCAAAACTAAAAACTGTACTTTTGTTAAAATTTATAACGATGGACGAAATTCAAAAGTATTTCCCTTATTTAACTGATATTCAGAAAGAACAATTCGCAAAACTGGATTTTTTATACCACGATTGGAATGCCAAAATCAACGTCATTTCCCGAAAAGATATTGACGAATTATACACTAAACACATTTTGCATTCCTTGGGAATTGCCAAAGTCATCAAATTCGAACCCGGAACTTTTGTCTTGGATGTCGGAACTGGCGGAGGATTTCCCGGAATTCCCTTGGCAATTCTTTTTCCGGAAACCCGTTTTTACCTGATTGACGTCATTGCCAAAAAAATAAAAGTCGTTCAGGCTGTCGTCGATGCCTTGGAACTCAAAAACGTGAAAGCCGAACAAATACGTGCCGAATTGGTAAAAGGCGATTTCGATTTTATCGTGAGTCGTGCCGTGACCAATATGCCCGATTTCGTGTCTTGGATTAAAGACAAAATCAAGAAAAAGAGCAAGCACGAGCTCAGGAACGGAATCCTTTATCTAAAAGGCGGCGATTTAACCGAGGAATTGAAGGATTTCCCGAAAGCAACCGAGTATAATTTATCAGACTTTTTCGAAGACGAGTTTTTTGAGACGAAGAAAGTCGTGCATTTACCTTTGAAATTTGTGGTATAAAATTTGTTGGCGATATCGAATTTTAACCAAGAACAATTCAAAATTAAATGATGAACAAACTTCAATCCGTTTGCTTTTTGTTGGTGTTATTTTTGACAGCCAACGTAAATGCACAAAGTACAGACACAGGAAATTGGTTCCTGTATTTCGGCAACCAAAAAATCAACAACCGATGGAATTGGCACAATGAAGTGCAATATCGAAACTATAATTTCGCCGGGGATCTCGAACAATTATTGTTGAGAACCGGAATTGGATATAATTTAACCGAAAACAACAATAATGTTTTATTGGGATACGCTTACGTTCATTCGGAACCTTATATCGCTGGAACCGATGAAAAATCGAACACCAACGAACACAGAATTTTCCAGCAATTTATCACCAAAGAAAAATTTGGAAGAGTAAACATCCAGCACAGATATCGTTTTGAACAACGATTCATTGAAGAGGATTTCAAGATGCGAGCGCGTTATTTCCTTTCCTTGAATGTTCCAATCAACAAAAAGGAA
>JAGNPF010000217.1 GCA_017989775.1 Flavobacterium sp. | reverse complement strand
GATAGCAACAATCCTTTGGACAATAAATAATCGCCGACAAGGACGGCAATTTTGTTCTTCCAAAGTGCATTGATGGAGAAAAAACCTCTTCGGCGATTGCTGTCATCGACCACGTCATCGTGAACTAAAGTTGCTGTGTGAATGAGTTCAATTACGGATGCTCCACGATAGGTTCTTTCGTTAACAATTCCAGCCGAAACCATTTTGGCGGTCAAGAAAACAAACATAGGACGCATTTGTTTTCCTTTTCGATTCACGATATAATAGGTGATTCTGTTGAGCAAAGCCACTTTTGAAGTCATCGATTCGTAGAACTTTTTTTCGAAAAGTTCCATCTCGTTGAAAATGGGCTGCTTTATTTGAGAAGTGATATTCATTAGAGTCCAAATATACTATTTTTAGAATAGAAAAAAACAACTCTTTTCGCACGGCATTCGCTTTTAAAAAAAAATTAACACAAATTTCACCAATTCATAAAAATGGTAAATTCGTGAAAATTCAATTTTATAATCAATAAAACTTACTTCGTCAGTTCACTAGTGTGAGCTAATTCGTGTCTGAAAATTTTAAATGCGAATGCCTTGCTTTTTTCGGGAAGTGAAGTTTTTATGCTTGTTTATTGGCCAATTGACCACAGGCTGCATCAATGTCTTTCCCGCGACTTCTTCTCACTTTTACCACAATTCCAATGGCCTCGAGTGCTTTGATGTAGGCATTGATTGACTCTTCCGAGGCTTGCTGGAATTCACCGTCATCAATGGGATTGTATTCAATTAAATTGACTTTGCAGGGAACATATTTGCAGAATTTAACCAAGGCATCAACCGAAGCCTTGTTATCGTTGATTCCTTTCCAAACCACATATTCATAAGAAATCTTGCTTTTGGTTTTCTTGTACCAATATTCCAAAGCTTCCCTTAAATCGGCCAATGGAAAACTGGCACTGAAAGGCATTATCCTAGAACGAATTTCGTCAATGGCGGAATGCAGGGAAACAGCCAATTTGAATTTCACCTCGTCGTCGGCCATTTTCTTGATCATTTTTGGAACACCGGAAGTCGAAACCGTGATGCGTTTTGGCGACATTCCCAAACCTTCGTTTGAAGTAATCATTTCGATGGCTTTCATCACGTTGTTGTAATTCATCAACGGCTCGCCCATTCCCATAAAAACAATATTCGACAAGGGATGATTATAATACAGACGGCTTTCTTTGTCGATGGCTATGACTTGGTCATAGATTTCGGCTGGTTCCAGATTTCGCATTCTTTTGAGTCGTGCCGTGGCGCAAAAATTGCAATCCAAGCTGCAACCCACTTGACTCGAAACACAAGCCGTTGTTCTGGTATTGGTTGGAATCAAAACACTTTCTACTACTAAACCATCGTGCAAACGAACCGCATTTTTTACCGTTCCGTCCTCACTGCGCTGCATCGTATCCACCTTGATGTGATTGATGACAAAGTTGTTTTCGAGCATTGTTCGAGTCGCTTTCGCCACATTGGTCATATCCTCAAAACTGTGTGCGCCTTTGCTCCACAACCATTCATAAACTTGGTTTCCGCGAAAAGCTTTATCGCCATTGGCAACAAAAAAATCCCGTAATTGTTCTTTCGACAAGGCTCGAATGTCTTTTTTCTCCATCATCGTGCAAAGTTAATTACAATTTTGAATTATATTGAATTTTTCTAAGCCCCAAAATTATATTTTGTAACTTTGTTTTTGAAAAATGAAAAGGTATGGGACTTCCAGAATTAAAACAAAAAATCCAGATGCAAATCGAAAATGCGGACGAACGTTTGTTGCGTATCGTTTCTTCGGTTTTTGATAATTATTTGAGTGAAGATGAATTTGACAATACTACTCCAAATACGATGACATCCTCCGAAAAAAAAGCGATAGATGAAGCACTCATTCAAGTCGCCAATAAGCAAACCATTCCACACGATGCGGTAATGGAAGAAACCCAAAAAAGGTATCCCAAATATTTCAAGAATGAAAATTGAATGGACTTTAGCGTCCAAAAATGAATATTGGCAAAATATTGAATATCTTGAAAATCACTGGTCTGAAAAAGAAGTCTTGAATTTCATCAATGAAATAGATTATTCTCTTAATTTATTAGCAAAAGGGAACGTAATCTTCACAAAGTCAGATTATCCCGATGTTTACAAAATGGTTATCATAAAACAAATTACCATTTATTATTCTATTGAAAACGAAACCATTTACTTATTGCGATTTTGGAACAACTACCAAGATTTGAGTAATTTTAAATTAAAATAATGCACTTCATTTCCCAAGAACTAGAAAATTATATCGAGCAACATTCCGAAAAAGAACCTGAATTGTTGGCGGCTTTAAACAAAGAAACCTATCAAAAAGTTTTGTTGCCGCGAATGCTGAGCGGGCATTTTCAAGGACGCGTTTTGAGTATGTTGTCCAAGTTGATTCGTCCCGTGAATATTCTTGAAATCGGGACTTATACCGGCTATTCGGCTTTGTGTTTGTGTGAAGGAATGCAGGAAAACGGCACGCTTCACACTATAGATATCAAGGAAGAATTGGTCGATTTTCAGCGCAAACATTTTGACAAATCGCCTTGGGGAAATCAAATCGTGCAACATCTTGGTGAAGCTTTGGACATTATCCCCACTTTGGATATGAAATTTGATTTGGTTTTTATTGATGCCGACAAGGAAAATTACATCAATTATTTTGAATTGATTGTCCCAAAAATGAACAAGGGCGGCATTATTCTTTCGGATAATGTGCTGTGGAGCGGAAAAGTTCTCGAACCTTTGCATCCAAAAGACATTAGCACCAAAATATTATTGGAATACAATCAATTGTTGAAAAACGACCCGAGAGTGGAAACGATTTTATTGCCTATTCGGGATGGATTGACGGTTAGTCGGGTTTTGTAATTACTTGATCGAGAAATTTCTTTTTTGAGCCATTCGATAGAACTTGAACATCAAAAAACCTAAAATTCCTCCAAACAAATAGCCCGAAAGAATATCCAAAGGATAATGCAATCCCAAGTAAATTCGGCTATAGGCGAATACTAAAGGCCATAAAAACAAAAGCCAAAAGTACTTGAAATCCTTCTTAAAAACAAGATATAAAAAGGTAGCAACCGCCATTGTATTTGAAGCGTGACCCGAGAAAAAACTAAAGGAAGTACGGGATTGTACAATTCGTATAAAGGAATTTATTTCGGGATTATTGCAGGGTCGCAATCTTTGAAAACCATTTTTGAACAAGTTGGTGATTTGATCTGTGAAGAAAATTAGCAACGCCACAAACAAAAACAAATACAAGGTTTGTTTGATTCCCAATTTCTTATAAATAAAGTACAACAACAATAAAAAAAAAGGAATCCAATTGAGTTGTTTGGTAATCAGCAACCAAAGTCCGTCAAAAGTTTCGGAGCCCAGACTGTTTAAGTAAACAAATAATTCTTGGTCGAGGGACAGAATTTTATCTAACATTACATTTTGCGTTTTATAGGTCCAATGGCATCCTCGATTTCCTCTTGAAGTTTGTCAACTTGAGGAACCGTATTATCCAACACGCTACTTTGAACCTTATCTATTTCAGAAGAAAAAGAATCCGTTATTCCTTTTAATGGATTTGTGTCACCGAGTAAATTGGCTTTGGCACTATTGATTTCGGAAGTAATATTGCCTGTCAAATCACTCAACATATTCTTGTTGAGACCATTATCATCTGCTCCTTTTTGAATTTCACTTTTTATGTCGTTTGTGGCATTTTTCAATTGTGCCATCGCTTTCCCCATCGTTCGGGCAATTTCCGGAACCTTGTCGGCCCCGAAAAGCATCAAGACAATAAACAAAATAAAAATTAATTCGCCGCCCCCTATTCCAAACATAATCTATTTTTTAGATTGCAAAGTTACAAAGTTGTACAGTTAGAAAATATCCTAATTAATAATTAATTAACGAAAATCTATTCTTGATTTTTATTTTTCAAATGTAGTAAATCTTTTGAATTCCTCGTTTTTGACGACTAGAAATTCAATCAACTCAAACTCGGCTTCGGGTTTCAGGAG
>JAGNPF010000216.1 GCA_017989775.1 Flavobacterium sp. | reverse complement strand
TAACGACTTAAAAAAATTACAAAAAAACGAGTCGCTCGAAAAATTCGAATTGGTTCCTTTTGTCGATTCTAACAAAACCCTCGACAAAGCCTATTTGGAAAAAATAAAACAGGAACTCTTCAATGACCTGCCTTTCTACGAAGGATTGTTGTTCAACAAAAAATCGGGAACGATTCGCTCTGCCATTTATCTGGAAAAGAAAATTGTAAACACGCCTGCCCGAAAGGACTTTATCCTCAAGAAATTGGTTCCCGCAATAGAAAAATTCGAAGCAGAAACCAAAATTGACCTTCGCGTTTCCGGCATGCCCTACATTCGAACGCTCAATGCACAAACCATTATTGGGGAAATCAGCATTTTCATCGGAGCCTCATTGCTGGTTACTTCACTGCTTTTCTTTTTCTTTTTCAGAAGTTTCAGGGCTACCCTGATTTCGATGATTATCGTGATTATTGGCGTGATGTGGTCCTTTGGTTTCCTGGGATTGTTGAATTACGAAATCACGGTTTTGACCGCCTTGGTTCCTTCCCTGATAATCGTAATTGGGATTCCCAACTGTATTTTCCTGACCAACAAATACCATCAGGAATACAAGGTTCACCGAAACAAAGTCAAAGCATTGCAACGGGTGACCACCAAAATCGGAATGGCAACACTGATGACCAACCTGACAACGGCCATTGGTTTTTTTACCTTTGTCTCCTCCAACAACGACCTGTTGATTGAGTTTGGCAACGTGACTTCCATCAACATCATGGCATTGTTCTTTTTGTGCATCATTGTCATTCCCATTTTCCACAGTTACATCCCGGCACCCAAAGACCGCCACATCGAACATTTGGATCGTGGTTACGTAAAATCGTTCATGGATTGGATTTTGCGAAACGTGAAAGAAAATCGATTTTCCATATACGTGATTGCCATTTCCCTTCTTGTGGTTAGCATCATCGGAATTTACAAAATGCGAATTTCCGGCAGCATCATAGAAGACATGCCCAAAAAAGAAGCCTTTTTCCAAGACATTATTTTCTTCGAAAAAGAATTTGACGGCGTGATGCCGTTGGAAATCATGATTGACACCAAACGCAAAAAAGGCGTCATGAAACTTTCCACGCTCAAGCGAATGGAGGAACTCGAACAAGCCATCGACGAAATTCCAGAATTGTCCAAACCCATTTCGGTGGTCAATTTGGTCAAATATTCAAAACAAGCCTATTACAACGGAAACCCTGATTTCTACGAGTTGCCGACATCCCAGGAGCAAGCTTTTATTTTGTCGTATGCCAAAAATGCCACCAAAAACTCCAAAGAAAACCTGATGAAAAGTTATGTGGATTCGACAGGACAATATGCCCGAATCACGACTTTCATGCGCGACGAAAACGGCGATGCCATCCCTAAAATAGAAGCTGAAATCCGAAAAGAAGCCGACAAAATTTTTCCGCCGGATCGATTTCACGTAACAATCACCGGAAAAGCATTGGTTTTCCAAAAAGGAACAGGCTATTTGCTCGACAACCTGCTTTCGTCCTTGATTTTTGCCTTTTTCCTGACCGCACTTTTAATCGGGTTTATGTTCCGTTCGTTCAAGATGATTTTGGTTTCGATCATACCCAATCTGTTGCCGTTGTTGCTAACGGCCGGAATCATGGGCTTTTTCAACATTCCCTTGAAACCTTCCACGATACTGGTTTTCGGAATCGCCTTTGGACTTTCGGTGGACGACACCGTTCGATTCCTGTCGCAATACCGGGAGGAATTGAAGAAAAACAACTGGAAAATCCGCAAATCGGTTTATGCCACTTTCAACGATGCCGGTTTGAGCATGTTCTATACTTCCATCGTGTTGTTCTTCGGATTTTCGGTCTTCATGTTGTCCAGTTTTGGAGGAACAATCGCGCTTGGCGGCTTGATTTCCTTGACCTTGCTATTTGGAATGTTGTCCAATTTGATGTTGCTGCCGGCTTTGGTGTTGACCTTGAACAAAACATTGGCCAACGAACAGGATTTTATTGAACCAAAAATTGACATCCTCGAACACAGCGACGAGGAAATTGATGCGTTGAAAAAGTAAAAACTTTTTGAAGCGATTTAGATTTGACAGCTTTCAAAAAGTTGTCAAATCTTTATACCGTTTCAGCACTAAAAAAACATCTGAAAACTCCTCCCGATTAGAGCATTTCCCACAATGACTTTTCCAAACAAATCGATTATATTTGTAATTCGATTGGATAAATCAGAAATCTACAATTATGATAAGACATACCAGAGTTAAAGACTTGCTAAACAGCACCAATACGCTTCACGAAGTAAATGCAAAAGGTTGGGTAAGAACTTTTAGAAACAATCAATTTATCGCGTTGAACGACGGTTCGACCATCAACAACATACAATGTGTGGTCGATTTTGAAAACACGCCCGAAGAAACCCTGAAAAGAATCACCACCGGAGCAGCCGTTTCGGTCACGGGAGATTTGGTGGAAAGCAAAGGTGCCGGCCAGAAATATGAAATCCAGATCAAAAAAATAAAAATTCTTGGCGATTCGGATGCGGAGAAATTCCCGATGCAGCCTAAAAAACATTCCTTGGAATTCCTGCGTGAAAATGCACATCTGAGAGTGAGAACCAATGCTTTTGGAGCCATTATGCGAGTGCGTTCGGTTTTGTCTTTTGCCGTTCACAGTTATTTCCAGCAAAAAGGGTTCGTGTATGTCAACACCCCCATCATCACTGGTGCCGATGCCGAAGGTGCCGGCGAAATGTTTCAGGTAACCTCCTTGCCATTGGACAATTTGCCCAAAAATGAAGAAGGCAACATCGATTACAAAAAAGATTTCTTTGGAAAACATACCAACTTGACGGTTTCCGGACAATTGGAAGGCGAAACTTTTGCCATGGCTTTGGGACAGATTTATACTTTTGGCCCCACATTCAGGGCAGAAAACTCCAATACTTCCCGTCACTTGGCGGAATTTTGGATGATTGAACCCGAAGTGGCTTTCAACAATTTGGACGACAACATGGATTTGGCCGAGGATTTCATCCAATACGTCATTAAATATGCGATGGACAAATGTCCCGATGATTTGAAATTCCTGGAAAGTCGTTTATTGGAAGAAGAAAAATCAAAACCACAAGCCGAAAGAAGCGAAATGGCTTTGTTGGAAAAATTGAACTTTGTCTTGGAAAACAATTTCAAACGGGTTTCCTATACCGAAGCGATTGACATCTTGAGAGATTCCACCCCAAACAAAAAGAAAAAATTTCAATACATCATCAACGAATGGGGTGCCGATTTACAATCGGAACACGAGCGTTATTTGGTGGAAAAACACTTTAAATCTCCGGTAATCCTGTTTGATTACCCAGCCAACATCAAGGCCTTTTATATGCGTTTGAACGAAGACGGAAAAACCGTTCGCGCCATGGACATCCTTTTCCCTGGAATCGGGGAAATCGTGGGAGGTTCGCAAAGAGAGGAACGTTTTGACGTTTTGATCGAAAAAATGAAAGCCCTTGGAATTGACGAAGAAGAACTGTGGTGGTATTTGGACACCCGAAGATTTGGAAGTGCGGTTCACTCCGGGTTTGGGCTCGGTTTCGAAAGATTGGTACTTTTCGTTACCGGAATGACCAACATTCGCGACGTGATTCCGTTTCCGAGAACGCCACAAAATGCAGATTTTTAGAATGTTTAATCGGTTAATCGTTAATTCGGTTAACCGATTAAACAAATAACCGATTAAACAAAATAAATGCTAAAACAATTTCTAAATCTAAAATTATCCCAAAAATTATCGCCTCAACAAATCCAGTTGATGAAGTTGATTCAATTGCCCACGCAAGCATTCGAACAACGTTTGCTGGAAGAAATGAACGAGAATCCGGCATTGGAATCAGGAACGGAAGACGACGAAATTTACGATAATGACGAATTCAACAACGATGATGCCAACGACGAATTCGATGATTATGACGATACCGACAGCGAAGATACCAGCGACATCAACATTGACGAATATCTGAGCAGCGACGAAACGCCCGATTACAAAACCCAGGCCAACAATTACAGCGATG
>JAGNPF010000214.1 GCA_017989775.1 Flavobacterium sp. | reverse complement strand
TTTTTGCCAAGAAGGCGAGGGGTTTGATGGTGCGTTACATCATCGACACGAATGCCGAAACAGTTGATGATTTGAAAGGTTTCGACTATGAGGGCTATCGATTTGATGCCAATTTGTCGAAGGGGAATAATTTGGTTTTTACTAGGTAGATTTTTAAGATGAAGCTGAAATATTTTCTATTTACGAGCAGCTGTTTTTTTATTTGCGTATTTTTTTTACATTTGAGAAATAATTGTTTTGAGGTTTAAAATAATCTATGGAGAAAATCGGTTATCATACTCAGGAATGTAGAGGAACTGAAAAATTAAATAATCCAATAAATTGTACAAGGGATGACGCTTGGTTTGGAGATGCTTCTTATTTTTGGGGAAATAAGGATGATGCAGATTATTGGGGAAAAGTTTCAAAACGAGATACTGGTAAATATGATGTTTACACATCAACCATAGAAATTGATGACTTTTTAGATACTGTATTTAATGAGAAACATTATGATGTTTGGTCGAATTCAATTGAAAAACTTGCTTTAAAATTTAAAATGGAATTAGGGAAAGAGTTGAGTTTGAAGGAGCTGAACGATTATTTTAAAAGTAAGGGATTATATAAAGATATTGACGGAGTAATATTTCAAGATATTTCTAATAATCCTGAACATTATCTTATTAAAGGAATGCAATATAAGAAAAGGATACAATTAGCAGTTTTTAACAAAAAGACAATAAAAGATTTTGTATATTTGCACACTGAAAAATCATACAGTTATGATAGATATAAATAAATTTGAAGATTTAGCTAATGAAATAATAGCTAAATCTACTAAGAGTGAAATGGAGAGTTGGTTTAACACTTATAAAACCAAGCAGGTTTCTTTTGTGTCATTTAAATCTATTGAAACTAAATTTAAAATGGATTTTAAAAATTTAAAATTCCATACAAAAGACGCTGAAACTCCTATGATTAGGTTTTCATTGGCAGCATAATAATGGATAAGAATATAGGTAAACAAGAAAATTTAAGATTTGATGGAGTAAAATTTTATTCTGTTCACTTCGATATTCTTGGTAATCCAAAAGAAAATTCGGAAATCGATTTAGATTTAACTCCTAAAGTAATCTATAATACACCAACTCAATTTAATATAATATTTGATGCTAAACTTTCAGTAGAAGAGGTTTTTGTATTAGAACTTAGAGCTGTTGGTTATTTTGAAATGAGTGAAGAATTGCTTGAAAATGAAAATATTAAAGAGCAGTTGATTCATACTAATGCGCCTGCCATTGTTTTTCCATACCTCAGGAGTTTTGTATCGATGCTTACATCAAACTTAGGAACTATACCTGCGTTAACATTGCCCACACACTTTTTTAAAGGTAAACTGGAAGAGTTTGCAGAGTAACTCTTATATATAATTCTGTAAAATAATCTCAATTAAGCTAACTTCAACCTGACAAACTTTTTTTTTCTCCCAAATGTAGAAAATATAATCACAACCCTACAAAAAAAGTTCCGAATCTCACTTATGAAACAGTGAAATTCGGAACCTTATAAAATAATGGTAAAGTGTTGAGACGCTTCCAGCGTGACAAACTAAACGGATAAAACTTGACAAACCAAACGAATACCAAGAATTGATTCAATCTGCAATCTAAATTCTCCAATCTAAAATCTTAATGCATTGCTTCGGCAAGATCCACTTTGTGTTTTCCTTTTTTAATCAAGAGAATAATGGGGATGCAACACAAAAACAGGATTCCCAAATAGAGGAAAATATCCATATAGGACAAGACCGTGCTTTGTTTCAGGACGGAATAATCCAGTGCTTGATAGGCTTTTTGGAGTGATTCGTTGCTGCTGAAACCTTTCGACATAAAATTTCTTTGCATTCCCAAGATTCGTTGTTGCACTTCGTATTTGCTTGGGTCAAGATTGGCAATTAAATCAACCCTGTGTTCTTGGGTAAAACGCGTGATGAAGGTGGTAATGATGGCGATACCAAAAGAACCTCCCAATTGACGCATCATTCCCGTAAAAGCGGCACCTTCGCCAATGTGTTTCCCTTTTAGGGTCGAAAGCGAAAGCGTGGTGATGGGCACGAAAAGCAATCCCAATCCAATTCCTCTTAGAATCAATGGCCAAAATAAATGTTCGACTCCGGTATCGGGCGTCATGTTGTTGTACATCATGAAAGTGAAGAAGAAAAAGATTAAAAATCCAACCGCCACCATATAACCTTGGGGGACTCCTTTTTGGATTAACGTCCCAACAATTGGCATCATCAAGGCTGTAGTTATCGAACCCGGAATCAGTAACAATCCAGCATCGGTCGCCGTCCAACCTAAAACGGCTTGCGTATAAATGGGGATAATCAAGGTGGAACCATACAATCCAAAACCGAGAATGAAACACATAACGGTTCCTATCCGGAGGTTACCATCTTTGAGAACGCTCAAATTCACGATGGGATGTTTATAGGTGAGTTCCCTCCAAATAAAAAGAATCAAACCAAAAACTGTCACGACGCTCAAGAAAGTAATCAAGGAATCATTGAACCAATCGTCTTGTTGTCCGTGTTCCAAAACAAATTGCAAAGAACCAATGAAAGTGGCCAACAAGGCAATTCCCCACCAATCGACCTGGTTTGATTTCAATTTTTCGCCATATTTAGGACTTCTAACGAAAGAAATGGCCAAAATTGTGGCAATAATTCCCAACGGAATATTGATGTAAAAAATGTAAGGCCAAGAATAATGATCTACCAAATAGCCTCCTAATGGCGGACCTAATGTAGGTCCCACAATTACTCCCATGCCGTAAATAGCTTGCGCCATTCCACGTTTGGCAACGGGATAACTTTCGGTAATAATGGTTTGGGCAGTTACCAATAGGGCGCCACCACCAATACCTTGCACAAATCGAAAGGCGACCAATTCCCATATGTTTGTGGCGTTTCCGCAAAGAAAGGAACAAACCGTAAAAAGAATGATGGAAGCCACGAAATAATTGCGTCGTCCAAATTGTTGTGACAACCAACTCGTCATTGGAATCACGATTACGTTGGCAATCGCATAAGCGGTAATTACCCAAGCCACGTCGGTCAAGGTCGCGCCAAGACTCCCTCGCATATCGGTTAGCGCCACGTTGACGATGGTCGTGTCCACGATTTCCAACAGCGCACAAAGCACCGCCGTAATCGTGATGATGACGCGTCGGTATCCGTATTCAACTAAATCGTCGTCTGCTGCTACTGCTGCTTTTTTCATTTTATATTAATTATAAAAGTGTTTTCTAATACATAAATGGTTTCAAAAGATTTACCATAATTGAAATCTACAATCTATATAGTAACACCAATCTGAAATCTGAAATCTAAAATCTGCAATCTTACTTCAAATGTACGTCCACGTCCACGTTCATTCCCGGACGCAATAATTTTACTTTTTCGGGATCGTTTGTCGTGTCCAGACTGATTTTTACAGGCAATCTTTGAATGGTTTTTACGAAGTTTCCAGTGGCGTTATCCGGTGGCAACAAAGAAAAACGAGAACCTGTTGCTGGAGAAAATGAAGTCACGATTCCTTTGAATTCATAATCAGGATAAGCATCCACTTTCAAACCCACTTTTTGCCCCACAACCATTTTGTCCAATTGGGTTTCCTTGAAGTTGGCCACCACCCAAGCTTCGGTGTTGTTGATGATGTAAAACAAGGATTGTCCTGCTTGAACCAATTGACCGGGTTGGATGTCCACTTTGGAAACCTGTCCGTCAATGGCGGCCGTAACCACGGTGTAAGTCAGGTTTAATTTGGCCACGTCCAACAAAGTTTGGGCTCTCTTGATATTGGCTGCAGCCACTTCGGTTTGTTTGTCCGAAGCTTTTGATTTGGATTCAATCACCGATTTTTGGTAAGCACTTGCTCTTTGTTGTTGTTCTAACACTCGTACTTGACTTTCTGCTTCTTCTTTTGCTGACAAAGCCTGTTCGTATTGTTGTTTGGTAATCGTGTGTGTTTTGTACAAATTGTTGTAACGGTTGTAATCGCTGGTAATTTGTTTCAACCTGATTTTGGCACTTTCGATAGAA
>JAGNPF010000215.1 GCA_017989775.1 Flavobacterium sp. | reverse complement strand
GGAAAATACCTGATTGCCTACAACAAAATTACCAAAGACAGATACTTGCCAACAGGACCAGAATTGGCCCAAAGTGCGCAGATATTTGACATAAGCGGCGACAAAATGCAGTTGATTTTGGATTTCCCAACCATTGGAGAACCTCATTATGCACAAGCTGCTCCAGCGGATTTAATCAGAAACAACGGCCAGTTGAAATTCTACAAAATAGAAGAAAATCATCATCCATTTGTGACCAAAGGAGAAAAAGAAGCAAAAGTGGTTAGAGAAGGCAATAAAGTGCATGTTTACATGACGTCGATTCGTTCCCACTTTGCATCGGACAACATCGAAGGAATAAGAGTGGGCGACGAGGTTTATTTCCACGTCACCAACTTGGAGCAAGACTGGGATGTTCCCCACGGATTTGCCATAAAAGGAGCCGATAATGCCGAGTTGTTGATCATGCCGGGGGAAACCACCACATTGAAATGGGTCCCTAAAAAAGTGGGTATCTACCCATTCTATTGTACCGATTTTTGTAGTGCTTTGCACCAAGAAATGCAAGGTTACGTGAGAGTGTCTCCTGCAGGAAGCAAAGTGCCTTTGACTTTTAGTTTGGGTACAAACCTTCCAGCTACCAAATAATTATTTTCTTTAATTTAAAGGGAACAAAGTCTCTTTGTTCCCTTTTTTTATACCAACAATCATGAACACTTCAAAAATAACTTTATTTTCAAAAGTAGTTCTTTTGGCAGTGAGTGCCTTGTTTTTTGCCTCATTGTTGTTTCCAATGTGGAGAATTGAACTCGAAGCTCCACAATATCCCGAAGGCTTGGTCTTGCAATTGCATGCCCACAAGATTGGTGGCGATGTGCAAGTCATCAACGGATTGAATCATTATATAGGAATGAAAACCCTGCATACCGAAGACTTTCCAGAGTTTCAAATATTGCCTTATATCGTCGGCTTTTTTGGACTATTTGCCTTGGCAATGGTTTTCGTGAACAAAAGAAAAGGCGTGGTTGCTTTGTTTTTGTCTTTTCTTCTTTTCGGAATTTTGGCAGGCGTGGATTTTTACAGATGGAATTACGAATACGGACACAATCTGGATCCCAATGCAGCCATAGTCGTGCCCGGAATGGCCTATCAACCACCATTGATTGGGTACAAACAACTGCTCAATTTTGGTGCTTATTCCATTCCTGACATTGGCGGTTGGATGTTGATTGCAGCGGGATTATTGCTTTTGGTCATTGTGGCAAAAGAAACCCAATTGGCAAGCAAACTTTTCAGAAAGCCCAAAATCGATGCGGTTTTAATTTTATTCTTGTCGTTTACTTTCTTGTCCTGTGGCGATTTCAAGGTCGAGCCCATCAAATTGAATGCCGACAATTGCGATTTTTGTAAAATGAGCATAGCCGACGGAAAATATGCCGCAGAAATAATTACCCAAAAAGGAAGAGTGTATAAATTTGACGATATTAGCTGTATGGCTCATTATTGCAAAGAAAATGCCAACACCAAAATTGGCGCTTATTACGTGAGCGATTTCACCCAAGACAATAATTTGATACCGGCAGAAACCGCTTTTTTCCTTTCGGGAGGAGACATCCAAAGTCCGATGCACGGCGGAATCATTGCTTTTTTCAATGAAAAAGAGGCTCAAGAATTTGGAACAAAACTGGATGCAAAACCAATTAAATGGGAAGCAATTATAAAAAAATAATGAAAATATTCCTCTACATGTTTCTCTTGTTTTCGTCCTTTCTTCAGGCCAGAGTGATTGAAGTAGGAGCCAATAAACCCGTGAAATCAATCAAGAAAGCCATCGCATTGGCCAAAGTGGGCGATACGGTTTTGGTCCACAAAGGCTGGTACAAGGAAGGAAACATCATCATCGATAAAAGAATCGTTTTTATAGGCAAGAATTATCCAATTCTGGACGGACAAAAAAAACACGAAGTCTTGTCTATAAAAGCCCACGGCGTGATTGTGAGAGGATTCAAGGTCATAAAATCGGGTTATGCCACGCTCGAAGATCCTTGCGGAATCAAGGTCTATAACAAAAATAATGTCATCATCCAGAACAACATTCTCGACGATAATTTCTTTGGAATTTACATTCAAAACGGTTCAAATTGCGTTGTAAAAAACAACAAGATTAAGGCTTATGGGAAAGAAGAACAGCGCATAGGCAACGGAATTCACTGCTGGAAAAGCGACAAACTCCAGATTATTTCCAACACGATTTCAGGTCATCGCGACGGCATTTATTTTGAATTCGTGACCAATTCGACCATAAAAGGTAATTTTTCAGCTAAAAATATCCGCTATGGATTGCATTTTATGTTTTCCAATGACGATGCCTATATTTCGAATGTTTTCAAAAACAATGGTGCCGGTGTTGCCGTGATGTTTACCAAAAGAGTCAAGATGCTCCACAATCATTTCGAGGAAAATTGGGGCGATGCCGCCTACGGACTCTTCCTAAAAGAAATCTCGGACAGTTCTATTATTGGAAACAAATTTGCCCGAAACACTTCGGGAATCCACATGGAAGGAACGACGAGGATTTTGGTCGAAAAGAATATTTTTGAAGCCAACGGTTGGGGAATGAAAATTCAGGCCAGTTGCATGGAAAATGAAATAAAAAGCAATAATTTCGTGGGCAACACTTTTGACATCAGTACCAACGGGAGCTTGGTTCTCAACACCTTCAACGGCAATTATTGGGACAAATACGAGGGCTACGATTTAGACAAAAATGGAGCGGGCGACGTGCCTTTTCATCCCTTGAGTTTGTTCTCCGTCATCACCGAAAACAATCCCTCGGCGATGCTGCTTTTCAGGAGTTTCATGATCACGCTTTTGGACAAATCCGAGAAAATTTTGCCCAGCATCACCCCAGATAATTTTGTTGACAAAACCCCATTAATGCACTCTTTGCCTTTATGATAACGATTAAAAACATATATAAAAAATTCGGAAAACTGGAAGTCTTGAACGATGTCAATCTTACTTTCAACAAAGGGGAATGCATCGCGCTAATTGGTCCAAACGGTTGCGGAAAAACCACCTTGATAAAAAGCATTTTGGGAATGGTCATACCTACCAAAGGCGATATTTTATTTGACGAGAAATCGATATTGAATAAATACAAATACCGCGACCAAATTGGCTACATGCCGCAAATAGGTCGTTATCCCGATTACATGACGGTGGGGCAAATCATCGAAATGATCAAGAAAATCCGAAATTCCAACGAGGTTTTGGACGAAGATTTAATCAAGGCTTTCGAACTCGAAAAAATATTGGATAAACAAATGCGGACACTTTCTGGTGGAACTACCCAAAAAGTAAGTGCCATTTTAGCCTTTTTGTTCAATCCCGACGTGTTGATTTTGGACGAACCCACGGCAGGATTGGATCCGTTAGCTTCGGAAATTTTGAAGGAAAAAATTATCAAGGAACGAGAAAAAGGAAAACTCATCTTGATAACTTCCCATCTTTTGAGCGAACTAGACGATATGATCAGCCAAATCATTTTCATGCAAGAAGGCAAAGTGCATTTCCATAAATCCATCGCCGATTTGTTGGAATCGACAAACGAACAAAAAATATCCAAGGCAATTGCCAGTATTTTGAAATCTAAACAATAGAAAAATTGTATAATGTATATTGTAAAAATGAATCGAAATCATCTAATTACAATATACATTTTACATTATACAATAAGAAAAAATGAACAGAATCATTAAAATCATATTTCTAGATATTTTAAAAAACAAGATTGTATTGGCTTACACCTTGATTTTGGCCTTGCTTTCCTGGAGTTCTTTCGGATTGGAAGACAATTCTGCCAAGGGATTGCTCACGATTTTGAACGTAATCTTGTTTACGGTTCCATTGGTATCCATTCTTTTTGCCACGATTTATTTGTACAACAGTGCCGAATTTATCGAGCTTTTGTTGAGCCAACCCATAAAACGACGAAAGATTTGGCTGAGTTTGTTCCTCGGATTGTCGTTGTCGATGGTGGCCGCTTTTTTTGTGGGAGCCGGAATTCCGCTTTTGATAAATGCGCCGGACAGCGTCGGGA
>JAGNPF010000213.1 GCA_017989775.1 Flavobacterium sp. | reverse complement strand
CCGCCGCAGTTTTAAACAACGACAAAGTGCTGTCGAATGTCGTGGCTAACCAACTGATTCACAATCAATACGGAGGGATAGTTCCCGAACTCGCCTCGCGTGCGGATCAACAAAACATAGTTCCCGTGATTGATGCCGCACTTCGCAAGGCAAATATAACAAAAGAACAGCTTTCCGCAATCGCTTTTACCCAAGGTCCCGGTTTGATGGGTTCGCTTCTTGTGGGAAGTTCCTTTGCCAAATCCTTGTCCCTGGCCTTAAACATTCCGTTGATTGCCGTCAACCACATGCAGGCTCACATTTTGGCGCACTTCATCGACGAGGAAGGATTCGACAAACCCACTTTCCCGTTTCTAGCCTTGACCATTTCGGGCGGACATACCCAAATTGTGAAAGTGAACGACTTTTTCGATATGGAAATCATTGGCGAAACCACCGATGATGCCGTGGGAGAAGCCTTTGACAAAAGTGCCAAAATACTCGGACTTCCCTATCCCGGTGGCCCGTTAATCGACAAATATGCCCAACTCGGAAATCCAAAAGCCTTTGCCTTCACCAAACCCAAAGTTCCCGGATTGGACTTCAGTTTTTCCGGTTTGAAAACGGCCATTTTGTATTTCATCCAAAAGAACAAACTGGAAAACCCCAATTTTATCGAAGAAAACAGGGATGACATTTGTGCTTCCATCCAAGGAACAATCATCGACATCCTGATGGACAAATTGAAAATGGCCGTCAAGGAAACCGGCATCAAGCAAATCGCCATTGGCGGAGGCGTTTCGGCCAATTCTGGAATTCGAAACACCTTGAAGGAAGCCGAAACCAAATACGGTTGGAAGACCTACATTCCAAAATTTGAATACACCACCGACAATGCCGCGATGATTGGAATCGTGGGTTATCAAAAGTTTTTATCCCAAAATTTCGAAACTTCAGCCGTCGTTTCAAAAGCACGAATTCAATTCTAGACTATGCAATTATTCTACAACCCGAACATAAACGAAACCACCGAAAGCTTCTCTTTTGACAAAGAAGAAAGCAAACACATCGTTAAAGTATTGCGTAAAAAAGATGCCGATATTCTATTCGTGACCAATGGATTGGGCCTGTTGTTCAAAACCGAAATAACCTTGGCTTCGGACAACAAATGCACGGTTCAAATTCTCGCTGTCGAAAAAGCGGAAACGTCCAAATTCAGGTTGCACTTGGCCGTTGCTCCCACCAAGATGAACGACCGTTACGAATGGTTTTTGGAAAAAGCCACCGAAATCGGGATTCACGAAATCACGCCCATCATCTGTGACCGATCCGAAAGAAAAGTAATCAACAAAGAACGTTTCGAGAAAATCCTGCTGACGGCCATGAAACAATCCAATGTATTGTTTTTGCCCAAACTGAACGAAGCCATCACTTTCAAAGAGTTTGTCAAACGTAAAAATAGCGGTATGCAATTCATCGCCCATTGCGAGCAAACGGACAAAAAAACCTTGAAATCATTAATAAAACCGGGCGAAAACGTCACCCTGCTCATTGGTCCCGAAGGCGATTTTTCGGAAAAAGAAATTGCATTGGCTGTCGAAAACAATTTCATTCCGGTATCTTTGGGAAACACCCGATTACGAACCGAAACCGCGGCGATTGTGGCTTGTCACAGCGTGGTTTTCGTAAATGAATAGAAATTAAGGTATTCAGATAATTTATCGTTTTTATGAAGAAACTATTTCACCTCTTATTACTGATTTCTTTCGCTTCTTTTTCTCAGGAAATTGCCTTGGTAAAATACAGTGGCGGCGGTGATTGGTATGCCAATCCCACTTCCTTGCCCAATTTGATACGCTATTGCAACGCCAACATCAATACCAAAATAAAGCCCAAACCGGCAACAGTCGAACCCAGTAGTCCCGATTTGTTTTCTTATCCTTTCCTGCACATGACGGGGCATGGAAACGTGGTTTTCAGCGATTCCGACTTGAACAATTTGAGAAATTATTTGACCTCGGGAGGTTTCCTGCACATTGACGACAATTATGGGATGAACCAGTACATCCGAAAAGAAATCAAAAAAATTTTCCCCAATACGGAATTGGTCGAAATTCCCACCAATCACCAAATTTTTCAAAAACCCTATCTTTTTTCGGGTGGATTGCCCAAAATTCACGAACACGACGGCAAAGCACCGCAAGCTTTCGGAATTTTTGTAAAAAACAGGTTGGTATTGCTTTACACCTTCGAATGCGACTTGGGTGATGGCTGGGAAGATGCCGAGGTCAACAACGACCCGCCAGCTGTTCGCGAAAAAGCGCTAAAAATGGGAGCCAACATAATCAATTATATTTTCAACAATTAAAAACCTTGTTCAATTCATAACAAATACATTATCAACCGAATATCTTTCAATCTAATAAAATAATTGTGGTGTTATTGAACTTCAAACAAAAGATTCCTGTCTAAAAAGTACGGTCATAAAAAAAAATCTATTCTCACTAGTGGATCAAGAGCGGCAATTGGCAAATAACAATCTTAGTCGTTAGATTACAAAACTCGCTACTTGTGGCGAGTTTTTTTTATCTTCGTACTCAAAAAAAGCAGATGGTAACTTCAAAAATAATAGCAAACGGCATTTTAAGGGCAATAGGTTTTTTGGTTTTGGCAGCGGTTTCCCTGTATGTCTTGTACCTGATCCAGTCCATCCTGATTTATCTGGTCGTGGCCTTGATTCTTACTTTAATTGGAAATCCCATTCTGGATTTCTTCAAAAAAAGATTGAAATTCAAGCACACTTGGGCCACAATGGCCACGCTTTTCATTTTCATGCTCTTCATTGCCGGTTTCCTGTTGATGTTCATTCCGTTGATTTCCTCCCAAAGTCAAAATTTGTCCCTTCTAAATACGGCTGAAATTGAAAAAAACATAACCCAATTGACCGGACAAGTTTTCGCTTTTTTGGAAAGTCACAACATCGATTCGGAACAAATGCTCAAGGAAGCCAAGATCAGTTCCAAGATTAATTTCAATTTTATTCCTGATTTTCTGAACACGGTCTTGGGAACCATCAGCAGTTTCGGAATTGGGTTGGGATCGGTATTGTTCATCACTTTTTTCTTCCTCAAAGACCGATTGTTGTTCGTGGCCAGTGCCAAAAAATTGATTCCGGACAGCCAGGAAGAGAAAATTTTGAATTCTGTCCATAAAATAAACCATTTGCTTTCCCGCTATTTCATAGGACTGTTGCTCCAGTTGTTCATCGTGTTCCTTTTGTATGTTCTCGTCCTTTTCATTTTTGACATCCCCAACCTGTTCATCATAGCTTTTTTATGCGCCGTTTTAAACATCGTGCCCTACATTGGCCCGCTGATAGCTTCCGTCTTGGCTGCCATCCTGACCCTGTTGAGCAACTTGGGAAGTGATTTCCAAACCGAAATGTTGCCCACCACCATCTATGTCCTGATTGGGTTTTGGATTGTGCAAGTCATCGACAACAACCTCTCGCAACCCATCATTTTCTCTAAAAGCGTCAGTTCGCATCCTTTGGAAATCTTTCTTGTCATCTTGATTGCAGGATTCCTTTCGGGAATTTTGGGAATGGTTATTGCCGTACCGCTATACACCATCCTGAAAGTGATCGGGAAAGAATTCATCCCGGAAAACAAAGTCATCAAGCTACTCACCAAAGACATTTAATTTTGGATTTTAAAATTACAAATCCCGAAATCCAACAGTTCATCAATGCCAATGTGGACATAAACATCGCAAAATTGGCATTGCAAAAAAATCCTTTTCCCGAAATGGAATGGATTGCCATCCTGAACCAAATTGAAGCCAAAACCAAGGCCAGACTCAAATTGCCGACTTGGTTTGCCACGAGCAACATTGTTTATCCAAGCAAAATATCCGTGGAACAAACCTCTTCCGAAAAAACGGCTTCGTACAAGGCGTCGCTGATTTCCGGCGAAAGCCTGATTGATTTGACGGGTGGTTTTGGCGTGGACGATTTCTATTTTGCCAAAAAAATAAAAAAGGTTGTGCATTGCGAAATAAATCCTGAACTCTCACAAATTGCACAACACAATTTCGAACAACTGAAGGTGA
>JAGNPF010000212.1 GCA_017989775.1 Flavobacterium sp. | reverse complement strand
AAACATTTATAGTATGAAACGACAACGTTCAAATAAAAATTTGTGTGTCATTTCGACCAACGGGAGAAATCACATAACGAGAGCAACTAATGAGATTTCTCCCGTTGGTCGAAATGACAAAGCTATTCCTGGTGTAATTAAAACCTTTTTTTTTCTTCTACTCTTCACTACTCTAACTGTTTTTGGACAAAATCCGCTTACGCCAGAAGATAAAATTTACGATGCCGTTGATGCCTTTGTAGCCAATCCTTCTTTGGAAAGTTTACAAAAACTAGACGCAACCGAAAAAAATTTCTGGAAAAATCCTAAACCAAAATCCAAGAATGAACTGTTGTCCATCGTGGTATTAAATTGCAATAAAGCTTATTATGAAAATCAATTTGGCAAAACTAATCAAGCCATTTCGAGTTATGAAAAGGCTTGGCAAATCTATCAAAAAAACAAACTCTCCAATTATGACATTACGGAATATTGCCTGAAACCTTTGGGCAATCTTTACACGATTATCGGCGATTATGACAATGCCGAAAACACTATCAAACAGTATTATTTTATTGCCAATGCCGAAAAAAACCAAACCCAAAAAATAGCCGCAATCCTCAATTTGTCGAATGTGCATCAAAATACGGGCAGAATTAACGAAGCGATTGATTTGCTTGAAAAAACCATTAAAACCGAAAAATTATCTTCAACACAAAAAGGAAATTTGTTCAATAACTTGGGCAACAATTATGTGTTAAGCTATAAAAACCCGGACTTTTCCAAACCGATTCCCGATATTTTTAAAAAATTGGAAAGCTCCTATTTTTCCGCCATTCGATTATTGCAATCCGACAAAACCCAATCCGAAACATTGGCCAATTGTTACCGAAACTTGTCCGCATTAAATTTGCAATGGCACAACATTGAATTGGCCAATTCCTATTTTGAAAAAGCCAAAAAATATTTCTTTGCAACTCCAAATCTTTCGCCTCGAAAACTGGCTAAATTCAATTATGAAGAAGCCAATCTGTTATTTCAACAGCAAAAATATACAGACGCAAGCACGATTATATCATCCGTTTTCAAGACTTTAATTCCAAATTATTCTCATCAAAAAAACATTCTGCCCAATCCCAATTCCCTTTATGCAGAAACCATTTTGCTGGACGCACTAGACTTACAAGCCGAGATTTTTGTAGAACAAAACCAGTCCAAAAAAGCATTGAATGCTTATTCGCTTTCGTTTCAAATCGAGGATTTGTTCGCCAACTTGCTGGTGTATGAAAATTCCAAAATCATCAACCAAATCCTCATCAGGAATCGCACCGAAAAATGTATTTCCATCTATGATGTTCTTTTCAAAAAAGAAGGAAAACCCATTTATATAGAAAGTGCTTTCCAACTTTCGGAACGAACCAAATCTGGTGTTTTGAAAAGTTATCTTTCCAATAAAAAAACAGCTTCAAGAGAAGAAAAATTGCATTTGGAACAACTTCAAAACTGGAATAACGAAATCCTGAAAGAACAGCAAAAAGGCGATTTGGCAAACGTTTCAAAAATAAACGAAACCATAAAAAAGCAAAACGAATTGATGCTTTCGCTAAAGAAAATCAGGTCGAAAAATCAAGTCAATTCCGCCGAAAATATAGATGTAAAATCTTTGTATTTAAAGCTGGAAAAAGACAAAGCCATTATGGTAGAGTATTTTTCGGGCTTTGAGAAAATGTATGTTTTTACCTTGGCAAACCAAAGGATTAGGCTGGAACACATTAACGTTACTGATACCGCAATCCCAAAAATAATTTCATTTTTGGATTATTTCAGCGATGCCAACAAAATTACCGATAATATTTCCGGTTACAATCATCTTGGTAAGAGCGTTTATAAATTGTTGCAATTGCCGACAAATTCGAACTATAAAAACCTAATTATTGTTCCCGACGGACTATTGAATTTTCTGCCTTTCGAAGCCTTGATTACCAAAGAATCCACAACGACCAATTTTGCCAAAATGCATTATTTGTTAAATGATTTCAAGATTGCCTACAACAATTCGGCTGGTTTTTATTTAAATGGAAAAACGCTTTCGACAGATAAAAAATCAGTACTCGGAATTTTCCCCGTTTTCGAAAAAACCAATTACGAATTGACGTTTTCCAAAGCTGAAATGCAATCCATTAAAAACAATTTCGACGGCGAGTTTTTCGATAATTCAAACGCGACTTTCGATAATTTCAAAATGAATGCCACCAATTATTCGATTTTGCATTTGAGCACCCACGCCACTTCCGGCGATACCGAAACGCCTGCCAGCATCAAATTTTACGATCAGGAAATCTTGTATTCGGAACTGTACAACCTCAACCTCAATCCCGATTTGGTGGTTTTGAGTGCCTGCGAAACCGGAATTGGAAAACTCTACAAATCCGAAGGTGCAATGAGTGTTGCCCGGGGTTTCCAGTTTGCCGGAGCGCAAAATTTGTTGTTTTCACTTTGGAAAGTAAACGATTATACGACTTCGGTTTTTATGGATGATTTTTATAAAAACATCAAAAACGACCAATCTTATTTTGAAGCGAATGCCAATGCCAAAC
This sequence comes from Flavobacterium sp., assembly GCA_017989775.1. Taxonomy (GTDB): domain Bacteria; phylum Bacteroidota; class Bacteroidia; order Flavobacteriales; family Flavobacteriaceae; genus Flavobacterium. The sequence goes on along the minus strand of JAGNPF010000212.1, from coordinate 1,542 downwards.
TGGATTTCTTGAAGGACAAATCGATTTCAAACGCCAAAAAATCGCCTTATTACTGGAGTGCTTTCGTCTATTATGGCGGAATTGAAACCCCGGAAACTCCAACGAATTATTATTTTTATATTCTTGGATTATTGATTTTAATTGGGTTATTTTTGGCCTATAAACACTTTCGAAAATGAACTATCTTCCCTATATTCTTAAAAAAGAAAACTACAAAAAAATTAAATTCAAGGTTTCGAAAACCCAGCATTTGCTCATCAAGGCAAAAATCAATGGTGTGAAAGGCAATTTTATTTTGGACACGGGAGCCAGTTCCAGTTGCGTGGGTTTTGAAAGCATCGAATTGTTCCAGTTGGAAGCCAAAAAATCAAAAACACAAGCTTCGGGAGCCGGTGCCAATGGAATGTTTACGCAGATGGCTACAGGCAACAAACTGCAATTGGGCAATTGGAAACACCGTGATTTCGACCTCGTGATTTTCGATTTATCCCACGTAAACGAGGCATTGGTCCAGCACAAGGCCAAACCCGTTGACGGCATCATAGGAGCCGATGTTTTATTGAAAGGAAAAGGAATTATCGATTATTACAATCATTGCTTATATTTACAATAGAAAATTAACCATTTACCACCTATACCAATGAAAGCCACCGCCAAAATATTATGTTTAACCCTGGCACTGATTTTCTTTTCCTGTACAAACGAAGAAATGATTGACGAAAGCACAACACCAGTGTCAACTAATAACGAAAGTGCAACACCGGAACCAACAAATTCAAAAACTAGTTCTCAAAAAATCATAAGTACCAGTACTTTAAAAACATGGCATTTCGACAATTTGAATGAATGGGTAGATGCGACCCAAGTTGGAGCTCCAAATTACTTTATCGAGAATGGAAATTTAAACATATACACTCTTGCGAACACTTATGACAGGACCAAGATAAAATCTGTTGATTCCTACACCACCGGAACCTATACCTGAAGGGTTTATGTACCCCAAATGGGAGTGGGTGATCAGGCCAGCATTGGTGCTTTTTTGTACAACAACGACACGCATGAATTGGATTTCGAGATTGGTTATGGAAAACAATCGGAAAGAGAATCCTTAAACGCCCTAGACGACGAACTCATTGTCTATATGACCTCCCAAGCCAATCCTGCCCAAACGCATCGCAAAACCATCAAACGAGGGCAATGGTATAATTTGTCCATTCAATTGACGCTCGTAAACCGGAATTATTTTGCCAAATGGAAAATCAACAATGAAGTTGTGGGAAGCACCCAATTGAGTTATGGCACCAAATTTAAATTCAACATCTTCTGCAGTATGGAAAATTTGACTTTTATTGGAGACCATATTCCCTATTCAAACAATTATGCCCTTTTTGATTTTGTGGAATACGCCTCGAATTAAAATCAAAAATCCCAAATTCCGATTATAGGAATTTGGGATTTTTTGGTTTCTAAAATTATTTAAAACTATAATTCCAATGCTTTTTTGGCATTTCCGCCCATCAACAATTCCAATGGGTTTTCCAA
>JAGNPF010000211.1 GCA_017989775.1 Flavobacterium sp. | reverse complement strand
TACACAAAACCTTCCAGCGGACGGTATTCCAATCGGTTCCAAACATCGGAAGTTGATTTGGGTTGGTCAGCATAAATTTGGGTCATGAATTCCACGTTGTAACGCAAAAAATCCACGAATTCGCAGGCGGCGTCAATTTCGGCTTGGTAAATATTTTTGGATTGCGCAATCATTGTTGCGGCATTTATTTTGGCTCGGTATGGTCCGGCAACCAATTCGGCAGCTTTCAGAAAAATGGCGGCGCGTTGTTCCCAAGCCATGTTGGCCCATTTTGCTTTGGATTCAAGACAATTTGCAATGGCTTTTTCTATGTGTGTTTTTTCGGCAAGATGATAGGTTCCCACGACGTGTTTGTGGTCGTGTGGTGCCGTCATGTTTCGGGTGTTTCCGGTCCAAATTTCCTCGCTTCCAATGTAAAGCGGAACGTCTATTTTGGTATTCCACAATTGTTTGTAGGCGGCAAGAACGGCGGCTTTTTCCGGAGAATTTGGTGCATACGATTTTACGGGCTCGTTTACGGCTTTTGGCACATTGAAAAATCCTTTAAGCATATCTTTTTGTTTTTGGGAATTAGAAAATTTTCACAAAAGTACAAAGGATTGTTTTAAAAATGTGTAATTAATGCTTGAAATAGCTATTCGTTGAAAATTTCGAGAAGGTGGAATTGGTAATTCTTTTTAATTCAAGGCAAAAGGAGCCGACAAACGAAATGTAGGTACAATTACTTTGAAAGTTTTTGTGGTGGTAAAATTGACCATATTGAAAAAACCTTTCATGGCACCATAAGGCGAAGCCAACAAACATCCGGAATTGTAGGTGTGCGATTCACCAGGTCTAAGAACTGGTTTTTTGCCAATTACGCCTTCGCCATCCACAACTTCCCTGTTGTTTAAGGAATCGAAAATTTCCCAATGACGTGAAACTAATTGTACGGAATCTTTGCTGTGGTTTTCGATGGTGATTTGATAACTGAAGGCAAAATGAATCTTGTAGTTCTTGAAGTAGGTGCCTTCAAAACTAGTCAAAACGGATATTTTTATGCCTCTTGTTATTTGGGAAACCATAGTAATAAGGTACTAATGAGTTTAGTATAGGGCAAATTTACAAAAAAATGGGTTTTGTTTAGCAGTTTTGAAAAAATGTTTTTTTAGTTGGTAATCACGTTCGAATTTGCGGTTGCTTTACCAATAACTCGATCATAGCGGTCGCTGTTTTCCCGATAATAGACGAGTATGGAATAATCGTTTTCGGTTTGCCAAAAATTGCCGTCTATTGCTTTTTCGGCATCCACGTTTCCTTTTTCGTCGGCAATTTGATATTGATAATTAGTAAATCCTTGTTTTATTAAAATGGCTTTTTCATAAAGGTTGTTCTTGGGATTGAAATCCATTTTGTACTCGGGAGACAAACTGTAATTGTTGAACATTCCGGTAACATAAATCCCTTTCTTCGACATGAAAGCCGGAGCCGAAAGACTGAAATAAACCCAGGCATAGTCTGCTTCGATTTCATTTTTCTCGGCATTGATGTTGCGAACCACAAAATTTCCGTTGACATCCGGCGTCACGGAATAGGGATAACTGCCCCTGGCGTTGTTGGTGTATAAATTGGAGTTGTAAATTCCGTTGCTGGAATCTATCCGCGAAACATTGTTGCCGGCAGATCGGATGTTGTTGTTGTCAAAATACAAAAACTCGTTTCCTGCCCAAAATTGGGTTTCGGTGTCGTATTTGTAAATCAATTCGTTGCCGATGGTGTATTGAGGAGCAATGTTTTTGATGGCGGTGTTGAATTGTCCATTTTGAAACAATGTCAGTTTGACGTTTTTCAATGGGTTTTGAAAATTGAGTACCAATGAACGTACCGAAAATTCGATGTTGTGTTTGTAATCCAAATAATTTGCGGTTCTGGCGCGTCTAATTTGCATGGGAACGGTAACCAAATCTTCGTAAAGGATAAATTTTCGGGTGAACACGACGTCTTTGTTTTCATCCAAAATTTTCAGGATGTAATTGCCGCTAATGAGGAGTTGCGTGAACTGGTTTGGTATGGGTAATTTGTAATGTGAATAGGTTTGCAGGGTATTGAATGAATTCTCGTATTGCTGAATTCGTTGGCCGTCAAAACCTTTTAAATACTCGGTTTTTGGAATGTCCGTTGGTTTCCAATTGTAGTCACAATGCACGATTTCGTAATAATAATTGGCTTCATTTCCGAACAAATCATCAAATTGAAACTGGAATCCGGAACCCAATTCGAATATGGGAACCACGTTTTCATTGTTTAGCACAAAGGTTGCCGTTTTGATATTGTAAGGCGGAACCACCTCGGTTTCTGTTTGCCCAACAGCCGAAGCAAAAAACAGGAAAAAAAATAAGACAGCAATTATTTTCATTGGAAAATTCTAAATAGTAAATATGCAAATTAACATATATTATTGATTTATATCCTATAACGGATGTTAATTGTTTTTAGTCCAATATAAAATCCAAATTCTCTTCAATTTCTGAACTTATATAATTTTCATTCAAAAGAGAATCGGCCAATAGTTTTTTGCTTTCCTGCAGGCGGATGATTTTTTCTTCTACGGTGTTTTTGGTGATGAATCGAATGACATTTACCTTGTTCATCTGTCCAATTCGATGTGCACGCCCAATTCCTTGTTTCTCCGAAAATGGATTCCACCAAGGATCCAAGAAAACGACATAAGACGCTTTGGTAATATTGAGTCCAACACCGCCAGCTTTCAAAGAGATAAAAAACAGCAATGGTTTTTTTTGTTCTTGAAAACGATTGACTTGAAATTCTCGTTCTTTCAAAGGGGTTTCTCCCGTGAGTTCACAAAAATCAATCTTGTTTTCCTTGCACCACGTTTTGTAAAAATTCAAATTGGACACAAATGAACTGAAAACAATCGTTTTTTGGTTGGATTGCACCAAAGTCTCCAAATAGCGCGTCACGGCAATATATTTCCCCGAATCCATTTCAGACTTGGAATCAATCATTTTGGGATGATTGCTTAATTGTCTCAAGCGCATCAAGGTGTTGATAATATTGATTTTATCCACAGCAGAACCATCCGTTTTTAATAACGAGTTTCGCGCTTTTGATTTTTCTTCTTCGTACAGTTTTTCCTGTTCAGGTTCCATTTCGCAATAGAAAATCTGTTCTGAAAGTTCTGGTAAGTCTTTTAAAACCTGTTCTTTGGTACGCCTTAAAATAAAAGGACTGATGAGGTTTTTTAGTTCCAATAAACTGTTTTCGTCTTGTTTTTTCTCTATTGGGAGTTTATAATTTTCGACGAAAAAAGCATGACTCCCCAAGATATTCGGATTGATAAACTGCATTTGCGACCATAAATCGTCGAGAGAATTCTCAATTGGAGTTCCGCTAAGCGATATTTTATGGTTGGCTTTTATTTGGCTGATTGCCCTAAAAATTTTGGAATTTTTGTTTTTGATGTATTGGCTTTCGTCCAAAATCAAATACCTGAAATTGTATTTTTCCAAAATAGAAACATCTCTCGAAACGACAGCATAACTCGTAAAAATCAAGTCGTATTTTTCCAGTTTTTTCGAAAGCAGTTTTCGGTCGTTGCCAATGTATTGCACTCTTCGAAAATGCGGTGTAAATTTTCGGGCTTCGTTGTACCAATTGAAAACTAATGACGAAGGCAGGACAATCAAGGCTTTTAGGTATTCTTTTGACACAGGAATTTCATTTCCAAACAAATCCAGTTGAACGTTTTCAGCTTTTTCGAAATCCAATTGTTCCTGTACGGCAACAAGTGTCGTAAGGGTTTGCAGTGTTTTTCCCAATCCCATATCATCGGCCAAGCAAGCACCTAAACCATTGTTGTAATGTTCCAAAAGCCATTTGACACCCTCAATTTGATACGGTCTTAAAGTCGCTTTTACCAATGGCGAAAGCTGGTATTCGATGTCTCTTTGTAAATTGGCAGAATCTTTGAGTTCGGGAATTCCTTCCAAAACTGCAAAATTGCTTTTGGGTAAAACAATATTTCCGTTTTGGATTTTCGCCAGTTTTGCCATTGGTCCATAAAGTGTCATCCATTCAATTGGAATCAAAAAGTAGTTGCCATTAGGCAACATAAAAAGCCGGTTTCGGTTTTT
>JAGNPF010000210.1 GCA_017989775.1 Flavobacterium sp. | reverse complement strand
TTATTTCAAGAAACTGGCCGATTCCTTGAATGCCAAACATCCTGTTGCTTATGATTCCAATAATCGCTTGCCGAAAGTGGAAAACATCGTGATTGACGAAATCATTTTTGAAGGAATAGAAAAAACAAGCCAAAGTTTGTTGATGGAAAAACTCCAGATAAAAGCTGGAAACACCTATACCGCCAAACAAATAAACGATGGTTTCCGAAAAGCTTTCTCCAGTCGCTACTACGACAATATCTACTATTCGTTGGAGCCCACTGTCGAGGGACACGCCAAATTAATTTGCAAGGTGCATGAAAAGTTGCTGACCCAAATGAAATTTGGATTGTCGTTTCATACCTATACCGGGGCGGCATTATTGCTCAATTTGACTTCCAGGGATTTGTTGCTGGACAAATCGCGTACCATGGCCAAATTTGCCTTGGGCGAAAACTTCAGGACCTTGCTCGAACACCGGCAGATATTTGGGCCAAAAGCCAATAACTATTTTAACCTCAGTTGGGAGCGACAAAATCTCCCTTTGAACCGATACGACGGCACGCAAAAACTCTTTGTTTACGGTGTCAAATATTCTCAATTGGATTTAAGCTACACCCGGGTCTTGAACAACGATTGGAGTTTGTCAGGAGGAATTAGTTACCAGAAGAATAAATTTTCGCCAGATGTCATCAGCGTTGATTCTTTTGAGGGGCATTCCAGCAATTACTACGGATACTTGTCCTCGGAAGCCACGACAATCAATCGTCCCCATTTTCCAACCAGCGGCTACACTTTTTTTGCCCAAGCAGGTGTCGTTTTCCACAGAAGAGCCGATATTCAATATTCTCCTGCCGATGGTGGCCCAAGCCAAGATGTTTCGAGTTTTCTCGACAAAGCCGATGATTTTTACAAGTTCCTGGTTAATTTCTCCCAATACCATCCTTTGGATGACAAATGGACGTTTTTTTACACTTTGCAATCGGGAGTATGTCTTCGTTCCCAAGGATTTATAGTGGACAACTTTTACATGGGCGGTATCCAGCAATTGTTCAGGCAACAAGTGGTGTTTGCGGGATTGAACGAACAACAAATCAATTCCAGTTCCACTGCCTCGGGAATGCTGGGAATGCAGTATAATTTTGCCGGCGATTTGTTCTTGATGGGAAGAGCCAACACAGGAGTGTACAATTTCAGTACCTTGACCAAAGCCTGGAATTCGGATACGGTAAAATCTGTCAACGGTTTTTCATTGGGATTGGGTTATAATTTGGGCTTTTTGCCAATGGAACTAACGGCCATGTATTCACCCGAAATCGGCAAGGTATATTCACACACCAAGATTGGGTTCGTATTTTAAAAACACCCTTTTGGACTTCAAAATAGGTTACTAATCAATTAAAAAAACATAAAGATGAAAATAGCACTTTTTACCAATGAATTCCCACCTCATATTTACGGTGGCGCAGGTGTACACATTGATTTTTTGAGCCAGGAATTGGCCAAGTTGGCCCAAGTCGAAGTGCGATGTTTTGGCGAGCAATCCGTCAATACCGAAAGTATGCACGTCGAAGGAATCAATTCTTGCTTGACCAAAATGGTGGACGACAGCAATCCACACATCAAGATGTTCCATAACATGAGCCGAAATGTCGAAATGTCGCAAGCCACGCCTGAGGCCGACGTGATTCATTGCCATACTTGGTACACGCATCTCGCCGGAATCATGACGCGCGAATTGCTGCAATCGCCCTTGATCCTGACCACGCACAGCTTGGAAACACACCGTCCGTGGAAGGTGGAACAATTGGGCAACGGTTATTTCCTGTCGCGTTGGATAGAAAACAGTGCCTACAACACCGCCGACGGAATCATTGCCGTGAGCCAACAAATGAAGGAAGACGTGGTCGAGGCTTATGGCGTCAATCCCGAAAAAGTGACCGTAATCCACAACGGAATCGATCCGGAATTCTACAAACCGACATTTGACGAAAAATTGCTTCTGGAATACGGCATCGATCCCAAGATTCCTTTCGTGCTTTTCGTGGGACGCATCACGCGCCAAAAGGGGATTTCCCAATTGATTGGTGCCGCCAAACATTTCAACAAAGATTGTCAAATCGTGCTTTGTGCCGGAGCGCCGGACACCAAAGAAATCGCCGAAGAAACCGAAGCCCTGATTGCCGATTTGTGCAAAGAGCGTGATGGCGTAATTCTGATTTCGGAAATGCTGCCCCGCGACAAAGTAAAAGTATTGTACAGCCACGCCCGAGTGTTTGCCTGTCCATCATTATACGAACCTTTCGGCATCATCAATCTCGAAGCGATGTCTTGTGAAACCCCGGTTGTGGGAAGCCACGTGGGTGGAATACCCGAGATTATTGTCGAAGGAGAGTCGGGTTATTTGGTACCTTTGGAAAGCGTTTCCAGAACCGATTTCAATCCAGCCAATCCCGAAGCATTCCAGAAAGCGTTTGCCGCCCAAGTCAATATATTGTTGGAAGACGAAGCCTTGGCCACCCAAATGGGGAAAGCAGGAAGAGAACGTGTCTTGAAAATTTTCAGCTGGGAATCCATCGCCAAAACCACTTATGATTATTACCAAAAAGTGATTGATGGCTTTGTGAAGGAGAAGGCTTGATAGAAATACCATTCGATTATAAATCATTCATCCGAAGCCTTTAAACTTCGGATTTTTTTATGCCATTTTTCCAAAAAAAGACAAAATTCCCCTTTGTGTAACTAAAGTTACTGTATGCTTTTTGTTGCGGTATTACTTTTGCCCTAAAATAATTCAAATCTTGAATTCAATTAGGATGAACCAAAAAACAAAAAAATGGATATAGTAGAAAAAATCATAGCAGACAATCAGGGTACCATCGTGGATGTACGCTCTTACGGCGAATTTTTGGGCGGCAACGTGGCCGGTTCCATCAACATTCCCTTGAATGAAATTCCGGAAAGAATAGAAGAATTAAAAAAACTCAAAGCACCATTAATACTCTGTTGCGCTTCGGGAATGCGAAGCGGACAGGCTCAAGGTTTCCTGTCGCAACAAGGAATCGAATGTTACAATGGAGGTTCTTGGCTAACCGTAAATTATTATAAATCCATAGCAATTAAATAAAATGATCAACACACTCAAAAAAATCTTCGGTTTCGGACCGGGAGTCAATTATGCCGAATTGGTAAAAAACGGTGCCATCATTCTGGACGTTCGTTCCAAGGGCGAATTTGCCGGCGGACACATCAAGGGAGCCATCAATATTTCGGTGGACACTTTAAGAAACAACCTGTCGAAATTGAAAGACAAAAACCAGCCCATCATCACCTGTTGCGCTTCGGGAATGCGAAGTGCGTCGGCAAAAAGTATCCTGAAATCCAACGGTTACACCCAGGTTTACAACGGCGGTGGTTGGGGCAGTTTGCAAAGTAAATTGTAAAATAAAAAACAGATTGTTGTTCAAAAAAGGAAAAATAAATTTTGATTAAATCAAAAAATCCCGTTTCACGAATTATGAAACGGGATTTTTTATGCTTTATTTTGAATGATTTTAAGGATGACAAGTTTTATCCAAGTACACTTTTTTTCCGGATGGCGAGCAGGTCGGGATGTCGGCAAAAGGATAAGGCAATCCAGTTAGTGGATTTTTGATTTCCAGTTTGGTGGTGTAATTGTCTCCGTCATCGTCCACATCATAAAAATCGGGAATGCCGTCTTTGTCGGTATCATCTGGATTTTCAACACCAGTGGCCAGAATTCTCATAAAACCATCGCCATTGAGGTCTTCCAAATACGACGGAATGCCGTCGTTGTCTTGATCCGCTCTTTGGATTTCGTATAATTTGAAACTGAACACCAATGGGGAATAGGCAGGAATGGCATACGAACCCGAAGAGTAATAGGCTAATCCGGAAGGCAAAAACATAACGCCAGCTCCAAAGTCGGTATAGCTAACCGTTCCATTTGGATTCGAAACATAGCTTCCTGTTTTGAATAACGGGAAAGTTTCTCCCCATCCTGAAATAGTGTTGAATAAGCTCAAGAAGTCGTTCGGCAGAACAGCTTCTTCAAATTGGGTAGCCGTAATCGTCGAAGGGGTTGTGTCCGTTGCGGTGGTTTGCGATAAATAAGTTCCTCTGTAAGAAGTTAAAACACCGTCAACAT
>JAGNPF010000209.1 GCA_017989775.1 Flavobacterium sp. | reverse complement strand
CATGAGCATTCACGAACTGGGCAACAGCAGCGTGGCAACGGTTCCCACCCTTTTTGATTTGTTGATTCGTGGAAAAATAGAAAACCAGGAACTCAAAAAAGGCGACATTCTCATCTTTGCCTCGGTAGGAGCCGGAATGAACATCAACGCTTTTGTTTATAGATATTAAAGTTTCGAGATTTGGTTTGGAGTTTGTGGTTTTTCACATTACAAACCATAAACTCCAAACAACAAACCACAATTTATGTACGAGAAAACATTTCCCAATAAAAGATTCAAGCACACTTTGGAATTTTTACAAAAACACGTTCCAACTTCCGAAACCATCTTCGATTTGGGCGTTCCCAATCCTTTTTCCAAAATAATGCAGGAAAACGGATATACCGTAAAAAACACCACCGGCGAAGACATCGACAACAATCAAGCGGCATTGCAAAACGAAAACTACACCGTTTTTACCGCTTTCGAAATCTTTGAGCATTTGTTGAATCCCTACACAGTTTTGGAAAATGTAAAATGCGACAAACTTTTGATTTCTATTCCGTTGCGATTGTGGTTTTCCCCTGCTTATCGCAGCAAAACCGATATGTGGGACAGGCACTACCACGAATTTGAAGATTGGCAATTGGACTGGCTGCTGGAAAAAACAGGCTGGAAAATCATCGACAGGGAAAAATTTACGCATCCAGTAAAAAAATTGGGTTTCAGACCTTTGCTGCGTTATTTCACGCCAAGATATTACATCGTTTATGCAGAAAGAGCCTAAATTTTAAATTCCAAAAAACAAATTCTAAATCCCACTTCAATATTTGGAATTTGGAATTTGTTTTTTGGAATTTTAATACATTGGAATTTTAAAACTTATGAAATACTACATCGTCATTCCATCCTACAACGAAGAAGCGCTTATTGGCCTGACCTTGCAATCCTTGATTTCGCAAACGGTTTTGCCTTCAAAAATTGTGGTGGTCAATGATAATTCAACCGACAGGACAGCCGAAGTTGTTTTGGAATTCGCCAAAGAAAATCCGTATATCAGTCTGGTAAACAAAACTTCCGAAAACATCCATTTACCAGGCAGCAAAGTTATTCAAGCCTTCCAAAAAGGATTCGAAACCTTGGACGACAATTATGACCTGATCGTGAAACTGGATGCCGACTTGATTTTTCCCCCGAATTATTTTGAAACGATCATCAAGCTTTTTCAATCGGATGACCGCATTGGGATGGCTGGCGGATTTTGTTATATCGAAAAAAACGGTGACTGGATTCTGGAAAACCTGACCGACAAAGACCATATTAGAGGCGCACTCAAAGCCTACAGAAAAGAAACTTTCCAGCAAATTGGAGGCTTGAAACCCGCCATGGGTTGGGACACGGTGGACGAATTGCTTTGCAAGTTCCATAATTGGAAAGTGGTGACCGACGAAAGTTTGCACGTAAAACACCTGAAACCAACGGGAGCCAACTACAACAAAACCGCTCGTTACAAGCAAGGAGAAGCTTTTTACAGTTTGGGCTATGGTTTCTGGATTACGGCAATCGCCTCATTAAAACTGGCGATGCGCAAAGGAAAACCGCTATTATTCATGGACTACATCAACGGTTTTTGGAAAGCCAAATCGGCCAAAAAACCAATGTTGGTCAATCCGGAACAAGCTAGATTCATCCGAAATTATCGTTTGCAAAAAATGAAAGAGAAATTGTTTTAACATTTCTTGCACTTGTAATTCACAAAACAAAGTCAGGATTTCCAACAAAATACAGTATTTTTGCGTACTTGTATTCTTGACTGGATACTGCAAATTGTAAACTGAACACTTAAAAAATGATGCTTCTTCGCTATTTATCCCAAATCGGGAAATACTTTTTGATGTGGAAAGAAATTTTCAGCAAACAGACCAAATGGTCGGTAATGAGAGGACTCATCTTCAAGGAAATCGACGATTTAATCATCGGTTCCCTCGGAATCGTGGCCTTCATTTCCTTCTTTGTGGGAGGCGTGGTCTCCATCCAAACGGCACTAAACTTGAACAATCCATTGATTCCCAAAACCATTATTGGTTATGCCACTCGTGAATCGGTGATTTTGGAATTTGCACCAACATTTATTTCCATCATCATGGCCGGAAAAATGGGATCGTTCATCACTTCCAGCATTGGATCGATGCGCGTGACCGAACAAATCGATGCCCTTGAAGTTATGGGGGTAAACTCATTGAATTACTTGGTTTTCCCAAAACTTGTTGCCATTTTACTTTATCCGTTCATCATCGGAATAAGCATGTTTTTGGGAGTTTTCGGAGGCTACATCGCCGCAGTTTATGGCGGATTCACGCCAAGTTCGGATTTTATCGATGGCTTGCAAATTAATTTTGTTCCTTTCCACGTTACTTATGCCTTTATCAAGGCTTTCGTTTTCGCCATTTTATTGGCTACAATCCCTTCCTTTCACGGCTATTACATGAAGGGAGGCGCACTTGAAGTGGGCAAGGCCAGTACTGTGGCATTTGTTTGGACATCGGTCACGATTATTTTGACCAATTATATTTTAACCCAATTAATGCTGGCCTAATGATCGAGATAAAAAACATAGAAAAATCGTTTGACGGCATCAAAATCCTTAAAGGGGTTTCTGCCGTTTTTGAAGCAGGAAAAACCAATTTGATCATCGGGCAGAGTGGTTCCGGAAAAACGGTAATGCTGAAATCCTTGTTGGGTATCCACACGCCCGAAACAGGAACCATTTCTTTTGACGGAAGAATTTATTCCGACCTCTCTTCCGAAGAAAAAAGGGAATTGCGAACAGAAATTGGAATGCTTTTCCAGGGAAGCGCTTTGTTTGACTCGATGACTGTTGCCGAAAACGTGGCTTTCCCTCTAAAAATGTTTACCCACGACGACAAGGATAAAATACAGGATCGAGTGGATTTTGTACTGAAAAGAGTTGCACTTGTCGATGCCCACCACAAACTGCCGTCGGAAATTTCGGGTGGAATGCAGAAAAGGGTTGCCATTGCCCGCGCCATCGTGAACAATCCCAAATACTTGTTTTGCGACGAACCCAACTCGGGACTGGATCCCAACACGGCCACCTTGATTGACAACCTCATCATGGAAATCACCGAAGAATACAACATTACCACGGTAATCAACACCCACGACATGAACTCGGTAATGGAAATTGGGGAAAAAATTATTTTCCTGAAAAACGGCCTCAAAGAATGGGAAGGCACCAAGGAAGAAATTTTCAGGACCGACAACGAAGGCATCGTCGATTTTGTGTACTCCTCGAATTTGTTCAAAAAAGTAAGAGAAGCTTATTTGAAAGGATAAAAAAAAGCGGGAATTGATTGATTCGATTCCCGCTTTTTTTTATTTGTTCAGTTGACTGACAACTCCTTTTATTTCTTGTTCCTTGCTCTTTGGATAAATCAGCAAAACATTGTCTTTGTCCACGATGATGAAATCCTCCAGACCATCGACGATAACCAATTTGTCTTTGGCCGTGCTGATGATGTTGCTCGAAGCATTTTGCAACAAGACGGTCGCATTGACCACCGCATTGTTGTTTTCGTCTTTGCCTAATTTTTCGTGCAGCGAACCCCAAGTTCCCAAATCGTTCCAATCGAAAGTGGCGGGAAGAACATAAACATTTTTGGCACTTTCCATCACGGCATAATCGATGGAAACATTCTCGGCCAAAGCATAATTTTCTTCGATAAAAGATTTTTCGGCAGCCGTATTGTAGCTTTCCAATCCTTTTTGGAACAAGGCATTCATTTGTGGCTGGAATTTTTCGAAAGCCTCGGTAATCGATTTCACGCTCCAAATAAAAATACCGCCGTTCCACAAGAAATTACCGCTTTGCAAAAATGCTTTGGCAGTTTCATAATCCGGTTTTTCACGGAATTGCGAGACTTTTTTGGTTGGATTGGTGTCCGTTTTATCATATTCGATGTAACCAAAACCGGTATTGGGAAATGTAGGCTGGATTCCGAGTGTCATCAAGGCGTTTTCCTTGGAGCAAAAATCGAAACATTGCTGCAAATTGGCTGCAAAAGCATTTTCGTCCTCAATCCAGTGGTCGCTTGGCGCGACAACCATCACCGCATCGGGATTTTGTTTTTGGATTTTGAGGGAAGCATACA
>JAGNPF010000208.1 GCA_017989775.1 Flavobacterium sp. | reverse complement strand
ACGCATTCCGAACATGAGGGGAATCATGACGGCAAGAACAAAACCGTTGGTCGTGGTAGAAGCTGTTGACGCCTCGATAAACACCAAAGCCGTGAAATTTGAAAAACCGGCTCCAAAATCGGCCGTGAAATTGGTAGCCGCCGACAACTTGGACGAATTAATCAATTTATTGCACAACGAAGCGAAGGTTATTTAAGATTGCAGATTTTAGATTTCAGACTGCGGATTGCAGTGTGGAAATCCAAAACTCATCTTACTTCAAAAATCTAAAATCGTTAATTTAAAATACAATATCAATCAAGTTTTTAGTTTCCAGATTCTGAAATCTGAAATCTAAAATCTACAATCTAAAATCATTATGTCCATATTAATATACGCAGAATCCGAAGAAGGAAAATTCAGGAAAGTAGCTTTCGAATTGGCTTCTTATGCAAAAAAAGTGGCCGAATCGTTGGGAACAACAGTTACAGCCGTGACCGTAAATGCTGGAGATGTTTCGGAATTGTCAAAATACGGAGTCGATAAAGTCTTGAAAGTATCGAACGATAAATTGGCCGGTTTTTCAGCAAAAGCTTACGCCGACCTCATCAAGCAAGCAGCCCAAAAAGAATCCTCAAAAGTAGTTTTGCTTTCTTCGACCACCGACAGCATTTATCTGGCTCCACTGGTTGCCGTTTCCCTGGAAGCCGGTTTTGCCTCAAACGTGGTGGGATTGCCCGTGAGCACTTCACCTTTTCAGGTAAAAAGAAATGCTTTTTCAAACAAAGCCTTCAATATTACCGAAATTGGCACCGAGGTGAAAATCTTGGGGCTTGCCAAAAATTCTTATGGAATTTTCGAAAGTGCCTCCACATTAACCGAAGAAGATTTCAACCCAACCATTGACGACAATGATTTTGGCATAAAAGTGGAATCGGTGGAAAAAGGAAGCGGAAAAGTTTCCCTTGCCGATGCCGACATCGTGGTTTCGGGAGGTCGTGGATTGAAAGGCCCTGAAAATTGGGGAATGATTGAAGAATTGGCCGAAGTTCTTGGAGCTGCTACTGCTTGTTCCAAACCCGTATCCGATTTGGATTGGAGACCACACGGAGAACACGTGGGACAAACTGGGAAACCAGTTGCCGCCAATTTGTACATCGCCATCGGAATTTCGGGAGCCATACAGCATATTGCGGGAATCAACTCATCGAAAGTAAAAGTGGTCATCAATATCGATCCGGAAGCACCATTTTTTAAAGTCGCCGATTATGGAATTGTTGGTGATGCTTTTGATGTCGTGCCCAGATTAATCGAAAAATTAAAAGCATTTAAAGCATAAGATTCTTAATTTTGGAATTCGTTCCAAAATATAGCCACCTACACGCAAGATAATCGTATCTTTGCTTGTAGGTGGCTTTTTTGTTTCGTGTTTTTTGATTAAAATTGCACTTTATTTTTTTCATCAAAAAAAGCCATCATTCAAGGTGTCATCTGCTTTTCAATTATTCAAATATGAGCTTAGTTAAATTATCCATAAAAGGAATTTCATACAGTCAAACCCAAAACGGGGCTTATGCCTTGATTTTAAACGAGGTTGATGGCGAAAGAAAGTTGCCCATCGTCATTGGCGCTTTTGAAGCTCAATCGATTGCCATCGCTTTGGAAAAAGAAATAAAACCACCTCGTCCGTTGACGCACGATTTATTCAAAAATTTTGCCGATCGTTTTGACATTGTCGTAAAACAAGTCATTATCCACAAGCTGGTTGATGGCGTTTTTTACTCGAGCATCATTTGCGAAAGAGACAAAATCGAAGAAATCATCGATGCCAGAACTTCCGACGCCATTGCATTGGCCCTGCGATTTAACGCCCCGATTTTCACGTACAAAAACATTTTGGACAAGGCGGGAATTTACCTCAAGGCAAATCCATTGGAAACCGACAAGGGAAGCCAAGAAATAGACGATGTCCTTTCCAATCCCGAAACTTTTGGACTGGGAGAAGAAAGCAATCAATCGGGCGAAACCTATTCTAAACACAGCTTGCAAGAATTAAACGAATTGCTGGATCAAGCCGTGGAACACGAAGACTACGAAAAAGCAGCCAAAATACGGGACGAAATTTCGAGAAGACAATAAACCAGTTAACAGCAACCAAAAATCAGAAAACAAAAAAACAACCATAAAAACGAACAGATTGCTTCGTTCCTCACAATAATATGAAACAATACCTAGACTTAGTAAAACACGTTTTAGAAAACGGAAATCAAAAAGGAGATCGAACAGGAACAGGAACGAAAAGCGTTTTTGGCTACCAAATGCGATTTGACTTGGCAGAAGGTTTTCCGATGGTAACCACCAAAAAATTACACCTCAAATCAATCATTCACGAACTGCTTTGGTTTTTAAAAGGCGACACCAACACCAAGTACCTCAAAGACAACGGAGTAAGAATCTGGGATCCCTGGGCTAACGAAAACGGTGATTTGGGTCCCATTTACGGCCACCAATGGCGCAACTGGAATAGCGAAGAAATAGATCAAATTACTGATCTTATTCACGAAATAAAAACCAACCCGAACAGCCGAAGAATGCTGGTTTCCGCCTGGAATCCAAGTGTGATGCCGGATACATCCAAATCATTTGCAGCCAATGTAGCCAACAATAAAGCCGCATTGCCTCCTTGCCACGCTTTCTTCCAATTCTATGTTGCCGAAGGAAAATTGTCTTGCCAATTGTATCAAAGAAGTGCCGATATTTTTCTTGGCGTCCCCTTCAACATCCCTTCTTATGCCTTGCTTACCATGATGATTGCCCAAGTTTGCGATTTGGAAGTAGGCGAATTCATCCACACTTTTGGCGATGCGCATATTTACAACAACCATTTCGATCAACTCGAATTGCAATTGTCCCGCAAACCAAAATCGTTGCCAAAAATGACTTTGAATCCTGCCATAAAAAACATTTTCGAGTTTACTTATGACGATTTCACACTAGAAGGTTACGAGCCACACGACCTTATAAAAGGAAGTATAGCGGTGTAAACCTCCCATATAATCACAATAAATAATTTGATAAAAAAAATAATATGCCAACACCCGCTTCAGAATGTTTGTATTGCCAAAACAATGAAACATTACACAATTTAATGATTAAAATAGGTGATTAGAAGTATCCCAATTATTCTTGTTCAAAGAGCAATCGTATACCGGTCGCTGCAACGTGGTTTATAAAGATCACGGCGTGGAATTTCACGAATTGAGCGACGACCAACGCGATGCCTTCATGCGCGACGTGGCCAAAACGGCCAAAGCCATAGCAGCCGCATTCAACCCGACAAAAATCAACTATGGCGCTTATGCCGATACTTTGTCGCATCTGCACATGCACGTAGTTCCTAAATACAAAGACGGATACGGTTTTGGAGGTGTTTTCGAAATGAACCCACAAAAAACCACATTGTCGGATGCGGAATACGCAGAGGTAATAGCGAAAATCAAAGCTGGATTGTAAACCAAGCTTGAAAAACGCCACATCCTAAAACAAAAAATCCGCTTTTCAGCGGATTTTTTACTTATGTTTAGACTTCCAATACTCCATTTTCTGTTCCGGCAAAATCGTTCCATTTGAAAGAATCTGCTTCCGGTTCGTTGATATAAGCCCCATCAACTAGATACTTGAATTCGTAAGAGGCATCTTTTGGCAAATCAAAAACGCCTTTGAAAGTACCGTTTTTCAATTTTGACAATTCACCTTCCGATGGATTCCAATTGTTGAAATCACCCACAACCGAAGCGGCATTGGCCTCTTTGGCTTCAACCGAAAATGTAACTTTACAAACTGGTTTCGTTTTTACAAATTGTTTTTTTATTGACATAACTGTTTCATTTTTAGAATTATGCAACAAAGAAAATGTATTTTTCCATACCCCCAACATTTAGACTCAAGTTTTGCGAGTATAACAAAAACAATCTTAATTTTCGAACTTATTCTTAAATAATTCAAACAATAATTTTTAGATTCAAAATTTGAAAACGTTTTCTCTTTAAATAATATCGGGTTAAAAATAATGGAATTTCAAAATAAATTTTATCTTTATAATCAAATTTCGCCTCATGGAAAAAGAACAACAAGAACTATATGAATATGCCCGTAACAGGATAAAACAGAAAAAAGTACTCTATTTT
>JAGNPF010000207.1 GCA_017989775.1 Flavobacterium sp. | reverse complement strand
CGATTGGATGATTCCCGCTCCGGCTCAAGGTGCGATGGTAGTTGTCGCGATGGGAAATGACGATTTTACACTGGATGCCGTTTCGCAATTGAATGATGTGGAAACCGAAATTTGCACTTACATAGAAAGACAATTCCTGAAAACCCTCGAAGGCGGTTGCACTGCACCCATTGGAGCTTTGGCAAGGTATTGCGAAATGGAAGACACCTTTGTTTTCAAAGGCGCTTTGCTGTCTATTGACGGAAAACAGAAATTGGAAATCGAAAAAATCGTGCCCGTCGAAGAATGGAAAAAATTAGGTTTCCATTGTGCTCAAGAAATATTGGATAATGGCGGAGCGGAGTTGATGAAAACCATTAAGGAAAGTTTGAAGAAGTAATGAGCAACCCAATCAGCATTCTATCCACAAAAATACTTTTGAGACATCAAAAGCAAGCCTTGTTGGACGTTGGTTTTTCAGTGACCGAAGCCAATTTCATCAAAACTGAAAACTCGGATTTTGATTTAAAAGGAATCAACGAGAACCTGATTTTTACCAGTCAAAATGCGGCTCAAAGTGTGTTGTTGCATCCGAAATGCGGCGAATTAAAATCCAAAAACGTGTTTTGTGTGGGAATGAAAACCAAGGCTTTGTTGGAAGAAAACGGTTTTACGGTCGAGGTTTACGTTGATTACGCTTCCGATTTGGCCGAAATCATCACCCTGATTTACGCCAAACAGAGCTATACTTTTTTCAGCGGGAATTTGCGAAAAGAAACTTTGCCCAAAGCCTTGAAAGCAGCCAAAGTCAACTTCAATGAGATACAAGTGTATGAAACGACTTTGACGCCACAAAAAATAAAAACGCCGGTTGATGCCATTCTGTTTTTTAGTCCGTCGGGAGTGGAAAGTTATTTGTCGGCAAACAAAATAAAAAACGAAATTTGCTTTTGCATTGGCGAAACCACGGCAAGTTCATTGGATAAAACAACCAGAAATATAATAGTTGCCGATCCGCCTTCTGTTGAAAACGTGATTGAAGATGTTATACAAGAATATAAATAAAAATAGCTTTGCGCCTTAGCGTCTTGGCGGTAAAAAATTAAAAATGATAAAGAACGACCTATTTTTAAAAGCATTAAGAGGAGAAACAGTAGAACGTCCACCAGTTTGGATGATGCGTCAAGCGGGAAGATATTTGCCGGAATTCAGGGCTTTGCGTGACAAATATGATTTTTTTACTCGTTGCGAAACGCCGGAATTGGCCGCAGAAATCACGGTACAACCCATTCGAATTGTTGGTCCAGACGCCGCGATTTTGTTTTCGGATATTTTGGTCGTGCCAAGAGCGATGGGAATTCACGTGGAATTGAAAGACAATTTGGGGCCGATTATTCCGAATCCAATTCGCACAATGGAACAAGTGAATCAGGTTTATGTTCCAGATGTAAACGAAACGTTGGGCTACGTTTTTGATGCCGTAAAATTGACCAAGGAAATGCTCAACGATGAGGTGCCGTTAATTGGTTTTGCCGGTTCGCCTTGGACGATTTTCTGTTATGCCGTGGAAGGAAAAGGCTCAAAAAGTTTTGATACCGCCAAAGGATTTTGTTTCTCGAATCCAATTGCAGCACACACTTTATTACAAAAAATCACTGACACGACTATTTTATATTTGAAAGAAAAAGTAAAAGCGGGTGTAAATGCCGTTCAGATTTTCGATTCTTGGGGCGGAATGCTTTCGCCGGTGGATTATCAAGAATTCTCATGGAAATATATCAACCAAATCGTGGATGCATTGGCCGAAATTACTCCGGTTATTGTTTTCGGAAAAGGATGTTGGTTTGCCCTTGGCGAAATGGGGAAAAGCAAGGCCTCGGCATTGGGAGTGGATTGGACTTGTTCGCCTAGAAATGCCCGTTATTTGTCAGGTGGAAACGTGACTTTGCAAGGGAATTTCGATCCTTCAAGATTGCTTTCGCCAATTCCGACTATCAAAAAAATGGTTCACGAAATGATCGATGAATTCGGAAAAGACAAATACATCGCCAATTTGGGTCACGGAATTTTACCCAATATTCCCGTGGATCACGCCAAAGCATTTGTGGATGCGGTGAAGGAGTATAGACAGAAATAAGAAAAAAATGCTAAACAAAGGCCTAAGAGACCAGGAAAGTATCCGTATTGACAACGTGCTCAAAAAGCTGATGTCATTGGTTTACATTCCTAAGTTTTGGAATTTGGAAGACATTCTTGACTTGGAAAACGAATTGAAAGATTTTGCAATGAATGTCGAAAGTCTGCAAGAATTCAAAGAAGAAGAATTGATTGTTCATTTGCAGCGCCTTCATTTGGATTGGAATCAGCAGGAGTTGTTTGCCGATTTTTTGGTTGCATTTTCCAAGGAAAGCCAGTTTGATTTTACTGGAAAAGCCATTGCGGTTTATGAATATGTTCAAGCCGAAAGCAAAATCTTTTCATTTGGAATTCTGAATAAAATTGCTGTTTTGAAAGCGAGTTTATAATCAAAACTTATTAAGACTAGTTTGTTAAAACATGAATTATGACCAAAGAAACCGCCATTAAACTATTCGAACAAAAACAAATTCGTTCCATTTGGAGTGATGAGGAGGAGAAGTGGTATTTTTCTATTGTTGATGTTGTTGGAGTACTTTCAGAAAGTGTAAACCCCAACAATTATTGGAAAGTTTTAAAAAATCGTTTAAAAAAAGAAGGAAGTGAGTTGGTTACAAATTGTAACCAACTGAAATTACAATCGTCAGATGGAAAATTTTATGACACTGATGTAGCCGATACGGAACAATTGTTTCGATTAATTCAATCTGTTCCATCCAAAAAAGCAGAACCTTTTAAATTGTGGTTGGCTCAAGTGGGTAGAGAACGGATTGACGAAATTGAAGACCCAGAACTTGGTTTTGATAGACTGATGGAGACTTATCTCAAAAAAGGATATTCAAAAGAATGGGTAAATCAACGATTAAAAAGCATTGAAGTAAGAAAAGACCTTACAGATGAATGGGATAAAAGAGGTGTGAAAAAAGGACAAGAATATGCCATTCTTACAGATGAGATTACCAAAGCTTGGAGCGGTTTGTCGGTCAAACAATACAAAAATCATAAAGGTTTAAAAAAAGAAAATTTGCGAGACAATATGAGTAACCTTGAATTAGTGCTCAATATGTTGGCAGAAGCTACTACAACAGAAATCAGCAAGGAAAAGAAGCCTAAAAACTTTGTAGAAAATAAAAAAATTGCCAAACAAGGAGGAACAATTGCAGGAAATACACGCAAACAAATTGAAGAAAAAACAGGTAAAAAAATAGTCAATAAATTGAATGCTGCTGATTATTTGGAAAAGAACAAGGAATTAGAATAATGAAAGACAAATTTTACCAATACATACAAACCCTTCAAGACCAAATCGTAGCAGGACTAGAAGCCGTTGACGGTCAAACCAAATTTCGGGAAGACCTTTGGGAACGTCCGGAAGGTGGCGGAGGACGAACGCGAGTAATCGAAAACGGAGCCGTTTTCGAAAAAGGTGGTGTGAACATTTCGGCAGTTCACGGAAAATTACCAGACAGTATGCAAAAACTATTCAACGTTGGCGAAGCCGATTTTTTTGCCTGTGGATTGAGTTTGGTTTTGCATCCCAAAAATCCAATGGTGCCAACGGTTCACGCTAATTGGCGCTATTTCGAAATGTATGACGATAACGGAAACGTGATTCAGCAATGGTTTGGTGGCGGACAGGATTTAACGCCTTATTATTTGTTTGAAGAAGATGCCAAACACTTTCATCAAACCTGCAAAACCGCTTGCGACAGACACAATTCGGATTTTTATCCAAAATATAAAAAACAATGTGATGGGTATTTTTGGAATGCTCACAGAAATGAAGCCAGAGGAATTGGTGGATTGTTTTTCGATTATTGCAAAGCAAATGATGAGATGTCGATGGAAGATTGGTACAATTTTGTTACAGAAGTAGGGAATAGTTTCCTGGAGGCTTATGTTCCAATAGTCGAAAAAAGAAAAAATCTTCCTTATACCGATGCCAACAGAACTTGGCAGGAAATCCGTCGTGGTCGTTATGTCGAATTCAATTTGGTACACGACAAAGGCACTTTGTTTGGATTGAAAACCAACGGAAGAATCGAAAGCATCCTGATGAGTTTGCC
>JAGNPF010000011.1 GCA_017989775.1 Flavobacterium sp. | reverse complement strand
TCCTTCTGGAGAAGCCAAAGATGCCAATACCCAATACAATTATCCAGCAGATTACGGCTTTGTTCTTGGGGCCAAATACAACAAAAGCATTTCCACCAAACTTCCCGGTTCTTTCAATGCCGTAAGTGCTCGTTACGGAACCGGAATTGCGAATGGTGGCGACGGAGGAAGCAGCCGAACTTATGTTACCTATGGCGCACCAAATCTCGAAACCAATAGTTTCCGGAAAGCAAACTCTTTTGCATTTACCGAAACTTTCTTGTTGAACCTCAGCGAAAAATATTCGCTCAACGGCTATGCCATTTATACCAAAAGCAGGGGAGCCAGCGACAGCAAAGACAAAGCACCGGATTATCTGGGAAAACAAATGTTGTTCAATAGAAAACAGGACATTGCTTTTGGCGCAAGAGGAACGTATTACATCAATAACTGGTTGCATTTATTGCACGAACTCGATTTTGCCTGGCGAAAAGACGGTACCCAAGATTTTGCCCAAATGACCAAATTTACCATTGCACCCACCTTGGTTCCAACCGCCAAAAGAGATGTT
Organism: Flavobacterium sp.; assembly: GCA_017989775.1. Lineage (GTDB taxonomy): Bacteria > Bacteroidota > Bacteroidia > Flavobacteriales > Flavobacteriaceae > Flavobacterium. The sequence continues at coordinate 12,251 of JAGNPF010000011.1, read as the reverse complement.
TGGGAAAGACCTCATTTTAGATTCGTCTATAGCGTGGCACATTACAACCAATTTGCAGCCGACAATCTCTACTCGCCTTATCTCGCCCAAAGCGGAACCAAAAGCTGGGGACAATATATTGGTGTTAAAATGGAATGGTGGATTTGGTAAAAACAAAAATCCCACCAATCCATCAAAACATATAAAATTCGCATAATTAAATTTTAGAATAATTTGAATTTGTGATAATTCGTGAAATTTGTGTCTAAATTATTTTTAGCCTAATTATTGTCTAAAACACACGAATTTTTATCCTTGTTCTATTTCTTTCCTTAGCTTTGTTAGACACTCAATTTTCCCAATTATGAAACCAGACTTATTCCAAGCGCCAGATTATTACAATGTTGACGAATTATTGACGGACGAACATAAATTGGTTCGAGATTCGGCACGCGAATGGGTCAAACGTGAAGTTTCGCCCATCATCGAAGACTACGCACAAAAGGCGGAATTTCCAAAACAAATCATCAAGGGTTTGGCTGAAATCGGTGCTTTTGGCCCTTATATTCCTGAAGAATATGGAGGAGCTGGATTGGATCAAATTTCCTATGGACTGATTATGCAGGAAATAGAAAGAGGCGATTCGGGAGTGCGCTCCACGGCTTCGGTGCAATCGTCGTTGGTGATGTATCCCATTTGGAAATACGGCAGCGAAGAACAACGCCTGAAATATTTACCGAAATTGGCTTCGGGAGAAATGATGGGTTGCTTTGGCTTGACCGAACCCAATTACGGTTCCGATCCGGGAAGTATGATTACCAATTTCAAAGATAAAGGTGATCATTATTTGTTGAATGGTGCCAAAATGTGGATATCCAACGCGCCATTTGCCGATATTGCCATTGTTTGGGCAAAAAATGAAGAAGGAAGAATTCACGGATTGATTGTAGAACGCGGAATGCAAGGATTCACCACTCCCGAAACGCACAACAAATGGTCACTTCGTGCATCGGCAACGGGAGAATTGATTTTTGACAATGTAAAAATTCCCAAAGAAAATTTATTACCCAACAAATCTGGTTTAGGCGCACCGCTTGGTTGTCTGGATTCGGCTCGTTACGGGATTGCTTGGGGAGCGATTGGTGCCGCAATGGATTGCTATGACACGGCTTTGCGGTATGCCAAGGAAAGAATCCAGTTTGACAAACCCATTGCCGGAATGCAATTGCAACAGAAAAAATTGGCCGAAATGATTACCGAAATCACCAAGGCACAATTATTAACTTGGCGATTGGGTGTTTTGAGAAACGAAGGCAAAGCCAGCTCGGCCCAAATCTCGATGGCCAAAAGGAATAATGTAAACATGGCGCTCCAAATTGCTCGTGAAGCTAGACAAATGCTGGGCGGAATGGGAATTACCGGCGAATATTCGATCATGCGCCATATGATGAACTTGGAATCTGTAATCACTTATGAAGGAACGCATGATATTCATCTGTTGATTACCGGAATGGACATCACGGGTATTTCGGCTTTTAAATAAAAAACAAAAGGCTTTCCATCTCTGAAAAGCCTTTTTTATGGGTTTTTAACACCTAAAATAACGGAGCCAATTCTATTTCCAAGCCGTCCAACTCTTTGGTGACGGGAATTTGGCAACTCAAACGACTATTGGATTTTACATGCAACAATCTGGAAAGTGTGCCCGTTTCTTCTTCTCTTTTTTCTGGAAGAACAACATCGTTTTGAACATAACATTGACAAGTGGGACACATCAACTTTCCGCCGCACATCCCAACGGTGCCAAATGGTTCCAGTTCATAGGCCTGGACAACCTGCATCATGTTCAGTCCCATATCCGTGGGAGCTTTTACTTCATGCGTTTGACCTCTTCGGTCGGTAATCTTTATTGATATATCCATTTACTAAAATCGGGTATAGAACAACTTAACGGTTGAAATTTAATTTTGAAAAAACAATTAACACGATGATTTTTTAAGATTCAGGTGCCAATTCCAATTCCAATCCTTCCAAATCCATGGTAATGGGAATTTGACAACCCAAACGACTGTTTGGTTTCACGTGAAAAGCTTCTGAAAGCATGGCTTCTTCTTCATCTCCCATAGTCGGCAACTCCACTTGATTAAGAACATAGCATTGACATGAAGCACACATGGCCATTCCGCCACAAGTTCCTTCCACAGGAAGCTCATAAGCCTTGCAAAGTTCCATGATGTTCATCGCCATATCTGTTGGAGCTTGCAGTTCGTGTACAGCGCCTTCTCTATCTTTTATTTTTATTAATACATCCATTTTCAAGTACTAATTGAGTAATGTTTATTTGATTGCTTGTTGTTGCTTTTTTTTAGGTTTGTCCCTAATTTTTAAGCAATATTGACAACTGTTTCGATTTCTGGAGCATATTTTTTGATGGTGGTTTCCACACCTGCCCTCAGTGTCATATGGCTCACGCTACAACTGGTACAAGCCCCTTCCAGACGAACGGTTACATGTTTGTCGTCTTCTATGGAGATGAGTTTAATGTCTCCACCGTCAGAATTCAAGAAAGGCCTGATTTCTTCCAGTGCTTTCAAAACATTATTGGTAATTTCTTCTGTTGTCATTTCTTTATTTTATTCAACGCCTTGGCGAATTTCAGAATTATTTTTTCACCGATGAACAACCTGCCATCGTTGTTATTTTAACAGCTTCGGTTGCCGGTAGATTTTCGTTTCTGTTGACTACTTCTTCCACCACGTTTCGGGTAATTGCCTCAAAAACAGTTTCTATAACCGAACCTGTTTGCATCGCTGCCGGACGACCGTAATCTCCCGCTTCGCGAATGGATTGCACGATGGGCACTTCTCCCAAAAACGGAACGGCCAAATCTTCTGCCAAGTTTTTGGCTCCTTCTTTTCCAAAGATATAATATTTGTTGTTTGGCAATTCTTCCGGCGTGAAATAGGCCATATTTTCGATGATTCCCAAAACAGGCACGTTGATGGCCTCGGACATGAACATGGCAACTCCTTTTTTGGCATCGGCAAGTGCCACGGCTTGTGGTGTACTCACGACAACTGTTCCTGTAATAGGCAAAGCCTGCACGATGGAAAGATGAATGTCTCCGGTTCCTGGTGGCAAATCAATCAACAAAAAGTCTAATTCGCCCCAATCGGCATCAAAAATCATTTGATTCAATGCTTTTGCGGCCATTGGCCCACGCCAGATAACGGCTTGGCTTGGAGAAGTGAAAAATCCGATGGAAAGTATTTTGACGTCATAGCTTTCGATAGGTTTCATTTTCGATTTTCCGTCCACCTCCACAGAAAGTGGTTTGGCGGTTTCCACGTCAAACATAATGGGCATAGACGGTCCGTATATATCGGCATCGAGAACACCTACTGAAAAACCCATTTTGGCCAACGACACTGCCAAGTTTGCCGTAACGGTAGATTTACCCACGCCTCCTTTTCCGGAAGCCACGGCGATGATGTTTTTTATTCCGGGAATGGCTTTCCCTTTGACTCCGGTATTTTCCGGAACTTCAATTTTTACGTTGATCTTGATTTTGGCTTCGGCCGAAATCTGCTCCAAGATGGTTTTCTTGATGTCGTCTTCGGCACGCTTGCGGATGTGCATTGCTGGTGAATGCAACACCAAATCAATTATGGCTTCGTCCCCAAAAGTGACAACGTTTGCAATGGCTCCGCTTTCCACCATATTCTTGCCTTCGCCGGCAACAGTAATGGTTTCTAATGCTTTAAGTATTTCTTTTTTATCTAATTTCATATCTCGTGTCTGTTTTCAACTGACTATTACTCAATTGAAATGTTATATTTATTTAAACTGATTTTAGATTGCAAAGATAGTGAAGAAGTACTGAAACGACAAAGTTTAAGCAAGGCAATGTTTAACAGGAAAACTATAAAAAAGAGGTAAATTTTCATTTTTTGGTGGATTTTTAAAAAATTTGGAAATAACTACAAAAATTCGTTCATTTAGGGTTGACAAACAAAAAATTATGGGCTTAAGTTTTCATTACAAGGGCAAACTAAAAAAACCACAATCTTTAAAAAAATTGATTGAAGAAGTTACAGATATTTGCATCGCAAATAAATGGAAATTTACGATTCTTGATGAAGATTTTCCAAACGACACTTTCACAACTGAACCCAACAAAAACAAGGCTTACGGCATTTGTTTCACTCCACCAAAATGCGAAACCACATACTTGACCTTCCTTTCAAACGGTAAATTATGCGCTCTTTACAATTTAGAATTGAACAAAAAACTGGAGAAACTGGAAGACGACATTTATCTGTATTACCTTTCGGTAAAAACCCAATATTGTGGCCCTGAAATTCACAAAATGCTCATTTCGATTTTTGATTATTTAAACAAAAAATATTTGGAAGACTTTGAATTAACAGATGAAGGACAATTTTGGGAAACCAGGGACGAAAAATTACTGGAAGAAATCTTCAACAGATATTCACATTTGATAAACAGTTTGGGCAGTGCACTGGAATACATCCCCATTTTAGAAGGAGAATCCATAGAAAATTATATTTTGAGAATGGCAGAAATCGTTAAAAGAAACAACCATGAATAAAGAAAATTACAACTGTATCTGATTAACCAACACTCATTTCCGGCTGCCAAAAATGTTTTTCGAAATCAATAATCTGGTTGTCCACCACGACAATTCCTTCGCTTTCGAGCAATTGTTGCATTAAATTGCTGCCGTCAAAATGGTGTTTTCCCGTGAGCAATCCTTTTCTGTTCACGACGCGATGTGCCGGAACGTCTTCCATATCATGGCAAGCATTCATCGCCCAACCTACCATTCGGGCGGAACGCGCCGTTCCCAATGCCTTGGCAATGGCCCCATAGGAAGTGACTTTTCCGTAAGGAATTTGTCGGGCGATGACATAAACTCTTTCGAAAAAATTGTCGTTTTCCTTGATCATTTTACCAATAATAATTGATGATATTAATCAAAGTTAGAATGGAAATCAAGCCGGTTATGCATCCGATGATGGTATTCATATTTTTCATGATGTAATCCCGCTTGTTTTCGAACCTGTTGAAAAAAGAAATATAAAAATAGAAGACCAGAAACGACCCTAAGATGACTCCGTTCACGAAGATAAAAATGGAGGTGGTACTGAATGAAAACAACTTGTAGGAAGCCAGGGTTATGCTGATGAAAACATAATAGGGTATGGGGAAAAAGTTGAGTGCCGAAAGCAACATTCCCAGAAGAAACCTTGTTTTGCCGTTTTTCTTGAGCTTGGTTGTTTTGCCTTTCGGTGTTTTGGCTATTCCCAAAAAATAAATGGTCAAGAGCGTGAAGATGCAAAAACCGATTTCACGCAACAAAGTGACCAAATCCGGACGACGGTTGATAATTTTAGCAAACAAGATGGCAAAGAAAACCTGAAAGAAAATAACCAATACCGCTCCCAAAACAAACCACAACGCATTTCTTTTCCCCTCTTTATGGTTTACTTTGGCGGCAGTCATATTGATTAATCCTGGCGGAATAATCCCTATTATGGCACTAATGAAACCGAAAAATAATGGCGTTATAAAAATCATTTAGGATGGGTCAGCGTTGAAAAACAATTATTTAATTTTAAATCGAATGTAGGTAATGGCTTTGTTGATTTCTAAATATTGTTTTTCATAAAAAGTTTGAAAAGCAGTAACTTCCTCCGGACTTCCTTCATTCACGTAAACATTGTGGTTGGCATACAAAACCTCGTGTCCTTCGCCGTGTAACACCCCCAGCGTGTAACCGTGCATGAATTCACTGTCGGTTTTCAGGTTGACAACGCCGTCTTTTTTGAGGATTTTTTTGTACAATTGCAGAAATTCCGAGTTGGTCATTCTGTGTTTTGTTCTTTTGTATTTGATTTGCGGATCGGGAAAAGTAATCCAGATTTCATCGACTTCGTTTTCGGCAAAAATATGGTTAATCAATTCGATTTGAGTACGAATGAAAGCCACGTTGTGCAATCCGGTTTCCACGGCAGTCTTGGCTCCACGCCAAAAACGCGCTCCCTTGATGTCGATACCCACAAAGTTTTTGTTGGGAAATCTTTCGGCCAAACCTACGGAATATTCGCCTTTACCACAGCCTAATTCGACAACTATTGGATTGTCATTCTTGAAGAAATCAGCGTTCCATTTGCCCCTGAGCGGAAATAAATCACCCACCACTTCTTCTCTTGAAGGTTGAAAAACATTGTCGAATGTTTCGTTTTCCTTGAATCTTTTTAACTTGTTTTTACTTCCCACGCTTATTTTACTATTTTTACTTCGTATCATTTGACCCAAAGGTCTCGGCTGGCAAAATTAAGGAAATATATAAGACGGAATTCAAATCCTATTTCTTTTTGGTTTTTTGTTCTTCAGGATTGTTTTTGCCCAGCTTGATTTTGGTTTTTCCATTTTCTCCATCCACCACGAGCAGATTCAGGACAATTCCTTTGTATCGCATAGCTTCCCTCGCTTTTTTGTCGGCAATCTTGTAATCGTCTTTGGGATTTCTCAACGGAATTTTTACGGCCAGATTGGTTCCTTTGTTGGCCAAAGAATAGACTCCGTTCACGTCCAGATTCAAGACATTGGAGGTTATTTTAAATTCCTTGACACTTATCCGCTCCCCGTTGACTGTCGTGATTCCGTACAAATCGCTGAAAGTGATGTTGCTCACATCCCTGTTGGGAAAAGCCGTTTTTCCTATTTTCTGGATGGGTTCAAAATTCACCAACGAACCATTTTCAATCCTGAAATTGAAGTTTCCGGTCAGCGAACTTTTGATTAAATCCCTGTTGGAATCCAAAATTCCCGAAAGCGAGGTGTTTAACGAAAGTTTTCCCTTGATATCATTGGGCTTAAAAGACTTTACGCCAAAATTATTGAACGAGGCCAAAAATCTTGATATTTCTCCGTCTTTCAAGTTGATGTTCGATTTGAAATGCAACAAATCATTCTTGGACACCAATTGGGCATCAAAAGAAATGGAACTCCCTGTCAAACCTTGCATCGATCCATTTTTGACATACAAACCTCCGTTGTTCATGCCGATATTGACCTTGAACTGGCTTCCCATCATTTTTTTATAGAACAATTTATCGACCCGCAAATCAAGATTGACTTTGGATTTCCTGAATACGTCTTGCAATTGGTCGGACGATTGTGTTTTCGTCTCGGTTTTTGCGGGAACCGATTTATCGTGGTAGGACAAAACGCCAATTATTTGTTTAATATCCAGAAATGGGCTGTAAATCTTCCAATTCACGATCATTTTTTCGGGAGCATCATAATACAAATTAAGGAAGTTATCCACTCTTCCTTCCATAAAAACAGTGTTTTTTTGGTTTTGATATTTTATCTTTTTTATCAACAAAGCCTGTTCGGTAAAATGAAGCTCAATGTTTGTTTTTTGAAGATTCATGTTTTTTGGCTTATAATAAAGACTCACGTCATTGATGATGATGTTTCCGGTAAAATGAGGCTTGTTCAGTCTCAAATCAACAATGTCAACCTTGAAATCAAGATTCACTTTGGCCCTCCCTTCATGGAATTTGATAAAATTCTCATTGATGATGTTTTTCATCTTGACCACGTCATATTCTGAATTGAATTTGCCCGTAGCCACCGGTTTTTCCAGATTATTGATGATTGCCGACGGAATCACTATCGGAATTTCTTTGTATTCTCCTTTGAAATTAGTGAGAATAACGGCCGAATTGGCATCATTAAAACCCAATCCGTTTTTATAATTATTGGTAAATTTTCCGTTGAAACTGCAATTGGCGACTGCTCCATAAGAGGTTTTCAGTTCGTCGTCTTTTATCACGGCATTGACCACAATTTCGGGGTCTCCTTTCACGCTCATGTCCCCTTTTATGGCGCAAGACGCTTCGAGAGGCACTTGCAAATCAAATTTGTTGAGCTTGGAACTGATGTTGTTGGACAATAAATTGGAAGCATTTCTCCACAAAATTTTGGTCTTGATGTCGATGTCAAATAGCGAATTTCCTTTTCCAATGTTGAAATGGGCCTTGATATTGAATAGATCTCCTCCTATTTCCAATTTATCGGCAACCACGCTTATCTGGTTTAGTGCTTTCGAAAAATCGACAGACAACTTGCCGTCAATTTCTTTGTCCTTGACAAAACTTCCTTTTTGGGTGTTAAAAGCCAGACTTTTGGCGAAGGTTTCCAGACGAACGTCCGTTTTCCATCCTTCATCCGAAAATTGGATTTTGCTTTTCAAGGACTTGATTTCAAAATAAAAAAGCTTGTTGCCTTGTTGATTTTCAGATATAAAGTTGACGTTTTTCAAGGCCACCTCATCAATGGAAGTCGTGGTGTTGCTTTCCGTTTTGGGCTTGTCCTTTTTGGGTTTGAAGATATTGGAATTGCTCACCCCATTTTTGTCCTTGAACAAATCGATGGTGGCCTCGTTGATGACAATTTTGTGGACATTGACTTCGTTTTTCAACAAACTCAAAACATTCAAACGCACTTCGATTTCACCGGCTTTCAGCACTGGGCGTTTGTGAACGGCAATCAAGCGGTCTTTCAAAACCACATCTTTCAAGACCACGGTAAAATTCGGAAATCCAATCAGGAATTTGTATCCAATGTCGCCAATTTTGGCTTCTCCCAAGATATTCTCATTGATTTGAGTATTGATTTTTTTGATAATTTCGGTTTTGTTGCTTTCAAAATAAATGCGCAGGCCTATGGCGCTTACCAAAATCAAGGACAACAACCCCAGAAGAGAAAATCCAATTATCTTGAATATTTTTTTAATCCTTTGGTCTTGCCTGAATTGCTTTCCATCGCTTTTAGCTTATTTTAACATAAAGACAGGCAAAATCTTAAACAATTAGAAAAAAATTAAATTTATTACAATCAGGGCAAACTAAACGTTATTTGAATTTATAAAACATAAAAAAACAGCCTAAACTTTTCGTTTAGACTGCTTGATTTGAATTATAATTAAACTAAAATAAGACTCTTAGTATGCGTTCTGCTTTTCGAAGGTGGTTGTCAAAACTTTCTTGATTTTTTCGGCAGCCAAGAAAAAGGCTTTTTCAATCGTGTCGGCATGAGCAGTAACAGCAATGGGTTGCAACTTGGCTGGACGCGCTTCAATCAAACATCGTTTGTCGTTTACGCCTCCTTTATCACTGTTTTCGTCTCCAAGATGCACCTCTATTCGTGTCACTTTATCGTCAAAACGACCCAAGTCTTTTTCTAATTCTGAAGCAAAAAACTTTTCTAATCTTTCGTGTCCTTCGATGTTTTTGTCTGTATTAAATTGAATTTTCATAATGTGTTTATTTATTGTTTTTCTCAAACTTAGCACTCTTTTTTCATTAAAACAGCGACTTTAATAAAACATTATGAAAAAATATTTCCAGAAACTTAGAGAGAAACAGCATACGATTTGCTGTTTTTTTTTAAACCAAATCATACGATTTTCGAATCGCCAGACCAATGGCTTTCGACAATAATGGTGGAACGGCATTGCCCAGTTGTACCAATTGTTTATTTTTTGGGCCTTCGAAAATAAAATCATCCGGAAAGGATTGAATTCGCGCCATTTCCCTGGCTGTCAAAACTCGGGGTAATTTGGGGTGCACATTTACACCACCGTGGTTTTCTTTTATGGTGCAAGATGCCTCGTCCCAAGGGCATTTTTTCCAAGCGTCGGAATAGCCTTTGTACAGACTTTTGCCTTCTTCGAGTTGCAACATTCTTTCGGCCATATCGGCACGGTGCTTGGTTTGCACGTGATTGAATTCGGGATTGTCACGCATTTCCATCAAATCGGCAATGGCTTGACCCGTGGTAATGTATTCTTCGGGTTTCAAAAAAGGTTTGGGGTGAAAATTCGTCTTGTCGATGCGATTGCCCACAAAAATAACGCGGTCTCTTTTTTGGGGAACGCCATAATCGGCAGCTCTCAAAACAGTCACTTTCATTTCGTAACCGGCAGCCTTGAAATCGTTGATGATCATTTCTTCGACTTTGCCTTTGTGCATCGAGCGAATACCAACGACATTTTCGCAAACCACGAATTCGGGATTCAAAGTGGTCACGATTTCCAACAATTCTTTGTACAAGGAATTTCTGGGATCGTCAACAATTCGGTTGCCTGCCATAGAAAAACCTTGGCACGGAAATCCGCCTGCCACAATGTTTAACGGCCTTCCTTTTAATTCTCGTTGAACTGTAGCATAAAATTCCGCTTTCTTTTCGGGCGATTTGATGTCGCCTTCAATAAAGGGATGGTCGAAATTTCTTCGGTAGGTTTTTCCGGCCGCTTCGAACCAATCGAGTCCGCAAACGCCGTTCAATCCCGCCATTTCAAAACCTTTGGTAATACCGCCGGCTCCGGAGAACAAGTCCACGAAAGTGAGTTTTGATTTTTTTGGATTCTTCCAATCATCCACAATATCAACCCAATTGACGTCGTCCTTGGAATTGTTTTTGTAATTATTGGTCGATTTTGAAGAGCTCTTTGGCTTTTCAGCCAAGGAATCCGAAGTCAATAATTCCTCGTTTTTTATTTCGATATCATTGATAAAATCATTCAATGCTTGCTCTGGAATTTTATAAACCCCACCTATTTTGGTTGATGACAAAGCACCACTCGCAATGTGTCTTCGAACGAGTTTTTGTGAAACCCCGAGTTTTTCGGAAATTTCGGTGATGCCGTAGAAGGAATTATTTTGTGGTTCTTTGTCCAAGATGCTGTAGTTTATTTGGCGCAATTTACAAAAATCAAACTGCTAAAAAAATTTATGGGAAATCGTTTTGTCTAAATTTTCGAAAAGGAAGACGACATCGGATTTTACGTTTTGGTAACTGATAAAATTCGATGTTGGCGAAATTTTGGAAGCATATTCTTTGTACACTTTCTGCTTGTAATCCCAATGACAGCGCAAAACCATTTCCCGTTCCGGACTTCGGAAAGAATGATGAACGATGAACAACCTGTTTTGAATATGGTCACGAACACCACAACTTTGCTTTTCGTAGAAAAACCGAACCATCGCGGTCGGGTCTTGGATTACTGCATCAATGTTGTTCCTGAATTTCTTTGGAATCACCGTCCCCTTGACATCAAATCGCAGTTCTGGATTTCCGTTGAACTCGATATCATAGCCTTGATCTTTGGCATTTGGGTTGGGTGCAACATTCTCGTTGGTGCAGAAAAGATATTCGTCGCATTGGGCACATTTCCACAAAAACCATCTTCTCCGAAAATAATTCCTGTCTTCCTCGGATAAATTTTGAATCTGGATTTCCAAGTCGGCAAAGGAATGAATTTGAAACATTTTGATTTTACAATCCATCCCGTCATTTTGGATCGCACCCCAATGAAGCGGAATCATTTTCAGCAATTGCTGCAAATCGGCGGAAAGTTGGAGATATTCGGGATGTTTCATGTTAAACCACTATAAATCATTTCAATAATACTGATTTTTTTCGACTTGGATTTCATTATTGACACAAAAAATTCAAATTTGGAAAAAATGGGAACCAAAAAAACCTTTTAGCCAAAACATTATTACCGGCAGATTTTAACGAGTAATTTGTATATTTTTTATCTTTGTAGAAAATAATTACGTCATGAAAAAACTTGTTTTTGCCATTGTAATTATACTGACCACTTTTTCAATTGCAACTGTTCACGGCAATCTGAAAACAAGCGATGCCAGCAACTTCATAACTCCCGACCAAGTTGTTCGCCAACCAAAAGTCGGAAAGAATTTATTACTTATCGACAAGACCATTCTTGCCCACTTTTTCAAGAAATATCCTTTATTGAAATACTATCAACCCGAGGTAAATATCCTGTACAAAAAAAGAAATTATGCCTGGATTTGGTTTGACAAAGAGGGATTGATAGAGTTTTCTCAAGCATTGTATTCCAAAGTAAATTCGATTGAAGAAGAAGGAATAGACTGCGTCTTGCCCTACAAGGATGAAATCAACGCGATTTTTGACCGGGAGTCCAAAATAAAACTGTCCAAAACCGACACGGAACTGTTTTTGTCATCGATGTATGTTTATTATGCCCAAAAAGTGTACCAAGGAATCGACAACGAAAAGACGACCGAAATGGGCTGGTTCATTCCCCGAAAAAACCTTTCCTACACCAATTTATTGGATTCCTTGCTGGTGGATGCTTCCTTGTTGGACAAAAATGCAAGCCATCTTTTGGGGCAATACTACAA
>JAGNPF010000206.1 GCA_017989775.1 Flavobacterium sp. | reverse complement strand
TCTACTGCAAATAGCATAATCGATCAAAGAGCAACAAACAATTCAGTATCTGGAAGTTTTATTACCCCAAGTCCTGCACCAAACTATTCTTACACCAATTACATTTATAGCTTACAACGAGACTTATGGGGAAGCGAAACTACTTGGAACCTGAAAGACGGTTCTGGAGCAATATTATTCAGCGGCGGCCCTTATGCAGACACCGAAGATTCCACAACTTTACCCAGCTTGATAACTGAAAACTGGACATTAGCTAGCAACCAATGTTATACTTTCACGATAAATGATGCTGAAGGAGACGGACTTTGTTGCAGTGGCGGCAATGGATATTACGACATTAAAGCTACAGATGGAACAATAATTAGCTCCGGAACTTCATTTGCATCAAGTAAAACTTCAACTTTCACCATAGGCACACTGGGCACAAACGAATTCGAAACCTCAACCGACATTTATCTGTATCCAAACCCAACAAAAGGCACATTGAACATTCAAATTCCAAGCAATTTTGGTTTACCAAATAGTTACTCCATCAGCAATGTTCTGGGGCAAAAAATCAGCCAAAAAAACATCTCGAAGGAAACCGATTTAACCATCAACACCTCAGCTTTGGACAACGGCGTTTATTTTATCACCCTTGTAAAAGATGGCCAGAAAAGAACCTTACGATTCATCAAAGAATAGGTAATCGAATAAAAACTGGGAGGGTTGATTTATTTCAATCCTCTTTTTTTATATGTTATTATTACCATAAATTTGCACCACCGTAAAAAAACCATTGTTTTGAAGATTTTTCACTCCATCAACGATTTCGAATCGACCAAAAAAACCATCCTGACGCTGGGCACCTTTGACGGCGTGCACGTTGGCCACAAAAAAATCTTGGAAAGAGTGACCCAAAACACCGAAAACGGAAAACACGAAAGCTTGGTGCTCACTTTTTTTCCGCACCCCCGAATGGTTTTGCACGGACAATCGGAAGTGAAACTACTCAACACGATTGACGAAAAAATAGATTTATTGGAGAAAATAGGCATTCAAAATCTTATCATCCATCCTTTTGACGAAACATTCTCGAAATTGACCGCCGAAGAATTCGTCAAAACCGTTCTGGTGGATCGATTCCAAATCCAAAAAATAATTATTGGCCACGATCATCGGTTTGGACGAAATCGAACGGCCGACATCAACGACTTGATTGCTTTTGGCCAACAACATGATTTTGAGGTGGAACAAATATCCGCACAAGAAATCGATGACGTGTCCATAAGCTCCACCAAAATCAGAAACGCCCTGATGGAAGGAAACATGGCTTTGGCCAATGATTATTTGGGCTATGATTATTTCCTGACAGGCACTGTTGCCAAAGGAAAACAATTGGGAAGAACCATTGGATTTCCCACGGCAAACCTTGAAATCGAAGAAAACTACAAACTCATTCCTCGAAACGGTGCTTATGTCGTAAAAAGCACCATCAACCAAAAAACGGTGTACGGAATGATGAATATTGGCTACAACCCCACTGTGGCAGGAGAAAATTTATCCATCGAAATTCACTATTTCGATTTTGACCAAGACATCTACTCCCAAAAAATAGCCGTTTCCATTCTCGAACGTCTTCGCCCGGAACAAAAGTTCAGCTCTGTCGATTTGTTAAAAGAGCAATTGAAAAAAGACAAACAAACCGCCCTGAATCACATCAACAAACGCGAATAAATAGTTAAAATTCAATTCGTTACATAAAAAACAACCGTTTTTTATGTACATTTGATATGCATTTTATTCTTTTTCAATAAAGTATTGTTTTTAACCTTTAAAAAACATTCCTATGAAAATATCAAAAGAAGTTTTCAATGGAGCCACCATCTTCGTTGGAATTGCCGTTTATTTTTTGTTGATGAACGCTTTGGGATATGCAGACGTGTTTTACTTGCGTCTCTTGAATATTGTATTCGTGTATTATGGCGTGAACAAAACAATTCAAATGAATATTGCCGAGGGGAAAAAGACTTTTGTCACCAATGCCGTGTCGGCAATGACAACCTCGCTTGTAGGGGTAGTATTGAGTGTAGCCGGATTAATTGTATACAGTTATATGCAAGGGGGAGACGATTATGTGCAATCCTTATCGGAAACCTTCTTGTTTGGCGGAAATCCATCCATCGAAATCTATTGTATCAGTTTGTTGTTTGAAGGAATTGCCTCCTCGGTAATTGTCACTTTGTTTGCTATGCTATATTGGAACAACCGATTTACGGCAGATTAATTCTGGATTCCCAAAATTTGGTCTCGACTCTGTTTTTCAGCAGCACATCTTTGTCGATTGTAGCAATTTGACTACTTTTGACCCCCACAAAAAATCACATCGATGAGTATTACAAAACACGACTGGACTAAAGAAGAAATAATCGCCATTTAAAACAAACCATTATCTACTTATTCTTGAAAACAAGTTCTTGCGATATTATTTTCAATTAATTGACAATTATTTTTTTTCCACTTTCTCCTGTTGTCGTTTTCATTTTTAGGATATAAATTCCGGAACTTACCTCTTTTGTCGGAAGCTGGATATTCGTTTGCTCTTTGTTTTTCAAATCCCAAACGGCAATGTTCTGGCCCGACATACCGAAAAGGGAAACCGAATGTATTGTTGCATCCCCATTGTTGCGGATGATTATTGTTTTATCCGCATTCGAATACAAAGCAATAATTCCATCCTTTTTCTCTTGGGGAGAATCCACGCCAAGAGTCTTGCTGGAATACTTCAACACAAAGCGATCGTCAAAGGTTCCTGCTGCCGTGCTGAAGGTGTAGTTTCCTTGTTTCAAGTTAACTGTTTTATTCGTCAATTTATCTTCCAAAAACACTTCTTGATTGGCCAACAAACCATCGGTTTCATCAATGTTGATGGTGAAATCGCCTTCAATAGTAGTTTTATATCCAAGTGGCACTTCATCCTTTTCATCAAACGGCAAGGCGCGCCCTTGAATTACCAAATTCTTGTCTTCATTGATGCTGTAAAAATCTATAAAATCATTCCCGTCTAAACTTTCTCCATCAAAACGGCTATCGTAATCATTGGTCGCATCGGTGACATAACCAACCAAGGTTTGTTTGAAAGCTCCCTCCTTATTTGTCATATTCAACCAAATTCGATGTTTCTCGATTATATTGGTAGTTTTTTTATTAGGGTTTTTGGTTTTGAAAAACTGGGTATTATTAATTGGTGCATTTGAAATCAACCGCATTGCGTTATTAAATACAATATTACCAGAAGCAACACTGCTTGTGGCAAAGAACCCTTGACCAGCTGCAATTTTTCCAGTAGGAATTTTTCCTACTGGATTTAATGGGTCGCTGAGTGCTGAAGCGGTACCGCCAGTTTTATTATAGGCAGCATAATCATCAGATGTATAGGCATAAGCTCCGGTTCCTGCCGTTGAAATAATGTTGTTTCTGTCTTGAATAACCGAATTGTGAGTCCAAAAATAAAGAGTCCCGTCTAAAACAGCCGAATTATCAGTCAAAAACGCATCAGCATCGATAGCCGATGGATAGGGATTTCCTAAAAGATAGGAAGCATTTGTTTTAGCTATTGGAATAGAATAATTCCCATTATTGGGTACACCCGTAAATGAGACGCCTAAAAAACCTACGAGAGTTGTCGCTATTGCTCCTGGACCTCTAATGCCGTATCCTTGTCCTGCTACCATTGGGGTTGATGCCGATTCGCTTTTCCATCCTTCAGTGGTTGATGTAACCAAATAAGAATAAAAAATACTGCCGGTAAGTGCTAGTGAACTGTATGCAATACCTCCAACTCCTGCCAATTTCAAAGGAGACACAGGAGTAGACCAGTAGGTATAATCCGTATTACGAACTTGAGTAGTAGTTACTCTATTGTAAGTTATATTTCCTGAGTTTACCGCCGCATTATTGATTTGCACCAAACTAGCGTTGTTTTCGAAAGTCAAAGAGCCTGCTCCTGGCCCACTTCCAACAACTGTTACTTCATTGGTAATAGTTAAGGTGTGTCCTGAATTTATAATAACTTTTGTATTTCCTGTAACAGTACAAGAACAAGCTGTTATATCTCCTGAAGAGTTATAATTGCCAGAAAAAACAATTTTTTGATCACTGTTTGGCATTCCATTAGACCAAGCTGAACCATTCCAAGTATTTGTAGCTTCCACAAATGGTTTTATAACAACTGGGGCAGAAACTGGAGAGATG
>JAGNPF010000205.1 GCA_017989775.1 Flavobacterium sp. | reverse complement strand
ATGAAACTAAAAATGAACAGCCTGTCTGATTTTGAGATGATTGATAAATTATATTCTGCAAGCAATGCAGGCGTGAAAATCCAGCTCGAAGTTAGGGGAATCTGTTCTTTGGTGCCCGGAATTCCCGGAATGAGCGAAAATATCGAAGCCATAAGCATTGTCGACAATTACTTGGAGCATTCCAGATTATACATATTTGGAAATGACGGAGACCCGGAAGTTTATATTTCGTCAGCCGATTTCATGACCAGAAATCTTGACGGAAGGGTAGAAGTGACCTGCCCAATTTATGATCCTGAAATCAAGCAAGAATTGATGGACAACTTTGATTTGGGATGGAAAGGCAACGTGAAAGCAAGGTATCATTCAGAAAACATGGATAATAAATACCGCGTTCGCAAAGACAATGAGCCTATTTTTAGGGCACAATTGGAAACGTACAAATACTATCAAAACAAAATAAAAGTTATTGCCGACCTGGTTTAACCACCTAAAAAAAGCAAGTTTAAAAATATATCTCACGAATAAATGAATAAGTTAGCCAACCCAGAAATGCTCAAAATAAAGAAGTACGCTGCCATTGACATTGGTTCGAATGCGATGCGTTTGTTAATTACCAATATCGTGGAGCAGGAAGGAAAACAAGCCCAATTCAACAAGAATTCCCTGGTTCGTGTGCCTATTCGTTTGGGGCAAGATTCTTTTACCGTGGGTGAAATTTCTCCAGACAACATCGACAGGATGATTGATGCTATGCATGCTTTCCGTCTTTTGATGAAGGTGCACAAGGTCGAAAAATATTTGGCTTTTGCCACTTCGGCAATGCGAGAAGCCTATAATGGCAGCGAAGTTGTGGAAATAATCAAAGAAAAAGCAGGCATCAACATCGAAATAATCGATGGCAAAAAAGAAGCCGTAATCATAGCTTCAACCGATTTGCATCATCTCCTGAAGTCGGACAAAACCTATCTTTATGTGGATGTTGGTGGTGGTAGCACCGAATTTTCTCTTTTTTCCGATGGAAAAATTGTGGTTTCCAAATCATTCAAGGCGGGAACGGTTCGTTTGCTGAACGAAATGGTGAGGGATGTTTTATGGCAAGAAATGGAGAAATGGATAAAAGCCAACACCCAGGATTATGACGATGTCACTCTTATAGGTTCGGGTGGAAACATCAATAAATTATTCAAAATGTCCGGAAAATTGCAGGACAAACCCTTGTCGTACATTTATTTGAATTCGCAATATTCCTTCTTGAGCTCCTTGACTTACGAACAAAGAATCTCGGAATTAAGTTTGAATCCCGATCGTGCCGACGTAATTATCCCGGCAACCCAAATCTATCTCAACGCGATGAAATGGAGTGGTGCCCGAAATATTTATGTTCCCAAAATTGGACTTTCCGATGGTATCGTGAAAGCCATGTATTACGGAAAGATTTAGATTACCGTCAAAATAAACCGCAAATTCGCAAATTCAGCATTTCAAAAGAAATGGTAAACCTGCGAATTTGCGGTATTTTTTTGGGTGAAGGAATATTTAAAAATCCAAATCGAAGGTCTTTTTCAACAACTCCAAATTGGGATTTATTTCGTTCAATCTATTGAATTTATCTAGTGGAGTGAAAGCAAATTTGTTTTCAATTTTTTCATTCACCACGATTTCAATCGTGATGTCGTGATTGTGCAAATGCCCTCTCAAATACCCCAAAAGTCCGTGTATTTGGGTTTCAAAATCAATCTTGGAACCATCATTGGGCAATTCGTGAATGATGGTGGTTCCTTCCAGTTTGGGATCGCTAATCATCAACAACGACTCCATTATTTTGTGCCCTTTATCACCCAAACGTTCTGCATATTTGTTCCAATACAGCAACATGTCGGTTTCGTTGAAAGTCTCGGTGGGCAGATGTACTTCTTCTTTTACGATTCCTTTGGTGCTTTCCTGCAATTCTCTTTTGGCACGAATACTCGAAAGCGACAAAGCAGAAAATTTGGGGCCTTCGGGAAGGTTGGTGGTTGGTGGTTTTGGAGTTTCGGTTGAAGGTACTACCTCCGAATTGCTGATTTCAACTTTAGGTTCGGCAACTTCGGACTTCTGCAAACTGACATCTGCCTTCTGGTTTCTGGTAGCTGCGGCCTGCTTGGTTTCAACAATGGAATAATCCGTTCTTCTGAAATAAGTGGGTGGAATTATAAATTGCTCAACTTTTTTTTTTCTCCATCAAAGGTGATGGAGGCTAGTTGCATCAAGCAAAGTTCGACAAGCAATCGCTGGTTTTGGCTCAATTTGTATTTCAAGTCGCAGTCGTTGGCAATTTCGATTCCTTTCAACAAGAAATCTTGCGATGCTTTTTGGCATTGAATGGCGTACAGTTTTTGCGCTTGTTCGCCCACTTCCAATAATGCCAAAGTCGAAGGCGTTTTGGAAACCAACAAATCCCTGAAATGCGAAGCCAAACCGGCTACAAAATGGTGTGCATCAAATCCTTTGGACAAAATATCGTTGAAAGCCACCAACAAGTCCGGGATTTTGTTTTCCAAAATCAAGTCGGTTATCGCGACATAGGTTTCGTAATCCAGCACGTTCAGGTTTTCGGTAACAGCTTGACGTGTTAAATTAGTTCCGCAATAGGAAACTACTCGGTCAAAAATGGACAAAGCGTCACGCATTGCACCATCTGCTTTTTGGGCAATAATGTGCAAAGCATCATCTTCAAAATTTACGCCTTGACTTTCGGCCACATCGGCAAGATGTTCCTTGGCGTCTTTTACGGTAATTCTCTTGAAATCAAATATCTGGCAACGAGAAAGTATCGTCGGGATAATTTTATGTTTTTCGGTCGTGGCCAATATAAAAATGGCGTGTTTTGGCGGTTCTTCCAAGGTTTTCAGGAAAGCATTGAAAGCTGCCGAGGACAACATGTGTACCTCGTCAATGATATACACTTTGTACTGTCCGGTTTGTGGCGGAATGCGAACTTGGTCAATCAAATTTCGGATATCGTCAACAGAATTGTTGGAAGCGGCATCCAATTCGAAAACATTGAAAGCGAAATCTTCATTCGGGTCGTCATAACCGGGTTGGTTGATTTTTCGTGCCAAGATTCTGGCACAAGTCGTTTTTCCGACACCACGAGGACCTGTAAACAATAGGGCAGAAGCCAAGTGGTTGCTTTCTATGGCGTGCAACAAAGTGCTGGTAATGGCTTTTTGTCCCACAACATCCTTGAATGTTTGCGGACGATATTTACGAGCCGATACTACAAATTGTTCCATAGATTTTTATTGGATAGCAAATATAGGATTTTAGTTGATTTATTTATTCGCTAAATTGTTAATTTGGATAAAATCTTTTTCTTGTCAACAGATAAACAAGAATGGAAAATAACAGCATGTTGATAATCAATGAAATGATCGGTATTTTTTCGTAAAGGGTGTTTTTTTGATTTTCGGAAATTTTATTTTGGGATAATTTATAGGCTCTCAATTGTTCCAATTGGTAAAACCAATTGGACATTGTTTCATTCCAGATTTTCTTGCAGTAAAATTAGGTTCGGTATCTTTTATAACTACCATTGATGCACAGTTGGGCCAAAACAGCGGCTGATTCACTTTCTGAGTTGGCCGAAAACCCGGCAACATAAACGCCTCTTTGTCCTGAGTTGCAACTTATGCCGTACACCACGGCTTCATCATCTGGATTCGAATCGCCTTCGTAGCGATAGACGTGCTCGATTTCATATTGATGCGGATTTTCTTTAATGCTTTCATCTTGAAGATTGAAATCAAAGATGAAACCTTTCGTGTTTAATTCTTTTAAGGCGTCCGATACGGAAGCATAATGATAAATAGGTTTCATGATAAAATATTTTAAGTCAACCATTAAAGTTAACTAATTTATTATTAAGTGGTTGTGAAAGAGTTGTTAAAGTGGCGAGGCGAAATATTGGAAAAGGTGTTAATTATGCTAAATTTGCACCGCAGACCGCCTTATCGTCCCGATTC
The DNA here is from genome assembly GCA_017989775.1 of Flavobacterium sp. GTDB lineage: Bacteria > Bacteroidota > Bacteroidia > Flavobacteriales > Flavobacteriaceae > Flavobacterium. Next base: position 230 of record JAGNPF010000205.1, on the reverse strand, counting down.
TTGTCGGGAAGGAAAGTCCGGACACCACAGAGAAGCATAGCGGCTAACAGCCGTCGGTTGACTCTGAATTTATTTCAGAGTCGATTAGGACAAGTGCAACAGAAAGTATGTACAGGTAATGCTGTAGTGAAACCAGGTAAACTCTATGCGGTGAAATTTCAAGTATATCGGCATTTAAGGGTTTCTCGCCCGTTGCCGAAGGGTAGAAAGATGGAGCACGTGAGTAATTG
>JAGNPF010000204.1 GCA_017989775.1 Flavobacterium sp. | reverse complement strand
TCCACGACTTCTGGATTCAATAAAGTGGTGGTGTCGCCAAAGTTGGAGAAATCACCTTCGGCAATTTTGCGAAGAATACGACGCATGATTTTTCCGGAACGGGTTTTTGGCAAACCGGGAACAAACTGGATTTTGTCCAATTTGGCGATTGGTCCAATGTGGTCCGAAATGTGTTGGTTGATCTCCTTGGTCAAGTTGGCACGGTCTCTGTATTCTCCAGATTCCTTCAAGATGACAAAACCGTACAAGGCATTTCCTTTAACGTCGTGAGGGAATCCTACAACGGCACTTTCTGCCACTGCCGGATGTTCGTTTATCGCATCCTCGATAGGCGCAGTTCCAAGGTTGTGACCCGAAACAATGATAACGTCATCCACGCGACCCGTGATTCTGTAGTAACCCACTTCGTCACGCAAAGCTCCGTCACCAGTGAAATATTTTCCTGGGAAAGTGCTGAAATAAGTGTCTTTGTAGCGTTGGTGGTCGCCCCAAATGGTTCTTGCAATTCCCGGCCAAGGGAATTTGATGCAAAGACTTCCCGTCACTTGGTTGTCTTCTATTTCGTTGCGTTTTTCATCCATCAAAACAGCTTGAATTCCCGGTAATGGCAAAGAAGCATAAGTTGGTTTTGTCGGAGTGATGAAGGCGAGAGCCGAAATCAAGATACCGCCAGTTTCTGTTTGCCACCAAGTGTCAACAAGAGGGCAACGTTTTCCGCCCACGTGGTCATTGTACCAGTGCCAAGCTTCCTCGTTGATTGGTTCTCCTACAGATCCAATAACTTTCAATGATTTTAAAGGATATTTCTGTACGTAAGACAAGTTTTCTTTTGCCAAGGCTCGAATGGCTGTTGGTGCAGTATAAAACTGTGTGATTTTGTGTTTTTCGATGATTTCCCAAAAACGACTGAAATCAGGATAAGTAGGCACGCCTTCGTACATTACTGTCGTGGCTCCGTTTAATAGAGGTCCATATAAAATATAGGAATGTCCGGTAATCCAACCGATATCGGCAGTACACCAGAAAATATCATTCTCTTCATATGCGAAAACATTCTTGAACGAATAAGCCGTATAAACCATATATCCGGCAGTCGTGTGCACCATTCCTTTTGGTTTTCCTGTCGAGCCGGAAGTGTAAAGGATGAACAATGGATCTTCGGCATCCATGATTTCGGCCACGTTATTGTCCGAAGCTTCGTCGACAAGTGGTTGCAACCATTGGTCACGACCGTCTTTCATTGCTATTTCGGAATTGGTTCTTTTCACCACCAAAACTTTTTCGACAGAAGGACAACTTGTCAAAGACTCGTCGATGATTCCTTTGAGGTCAATCGTTTTTTCACCCCTGAATCCGCCGTCTGAAGTGATGACCATTTTGGCCTCGCAGTCGTTGATTCTGGCTGCCACGGCCGAGGCTGAAAATCCTGCAAAAATCACGGAGTGAATGGCTCCAATTCTGGCACAAGCCAATACTGAAACGGCCAATTCTGGAATCATTGGCAAATAAATGCAAACTCGGTCTCCTTTTTCGATGCCTTGTTCGCGAAGAACGTTGGCCATTTTTGAAACTCTTGCATACAAATCGTTGTACGAAATATGTTGTGCGGCTTCCTCGGGATTGTTGGGTTCGAAAATAATGGCTGTTTTGTCTCCTCTTTTGGAAAGATGCCTGTCAAGACAGTTTTTTACAATATTTACTTTGGCATCCACAAACCATTGAATTTTGGCTTCCGCCATGTCAAACTCCATTATTTTTTCGGATTCTTGGTACCAAGTAAAGTTTTCGGCAGCAATTTTGCTCCAAAATTTTCTGGGTTCGCGAACGGATTTATTGTAGTGTTTGAAGTATTGTTCTAGATTTTCTATTTTATAGTAACTCATAGTTCATTTTTTCTAGTTTAAAAGTCTGTCTTGATGTCAAGTGTTGCCTCAACAAATTTAAAAACCTATCGCTACTCGAATAGCGATAGGTTGTATGATAAAAAGAAGCAGTTTGCCGTGTCTTTACAGAGGCAATACTTGTCTTCCCATTTTTTCATTGATGATTAAGGCAGCCGCTTCATAAAAAGCAAAAGAGCCACACAAAATTCCTTCATATCCTGCAAAGGTATGAATGTTTTCGTTTCCAGTAAAACTAGCTATGGATAATAATGCAAAAAGAACTACCAAAGAACCAAAAATCAGCTTTCCGATGGTATTTCCGTTTAATGTTCCTATAAAAAGTGCGAATGTGAACAATCCCCATAATCCCAAATAGCATCCCATTGAAGCACCGTCAGGTTTTGTCACGCCCGCCAAAGGCAAAAGCCATAAAGCAACGAGCGAAATCCAAAAGAATCCATAAGAGGTAAACGCAGACATGGCAAAAATATTTCCTTTTTTCCATTCCATGATTCCCGCAATAACTTGCTGCAACCCGCCAAAAAAGATTCCCATCCCCATAATCATTGCGTTGAGTTCGAAAAATCCCGCATTGTGGATGTTCAATAAAATGGTTGTCATTCCGAAGCCGAAAAGGCCTAATGGTGCCGGGTTGGCTGTAGTGTCTTTGATAATTTGTTCCATAAATAGTTAAAAAATTAAAATTGGTTTTTGTTAGTTTATAGTAAATGAGGTTTGGTTCTCTTTTGGGCAAAAACTATAATTCAACTTGTACATAATTCACAAATATATCAAACCTAGTCGATTTTTTGAATAATTTTTTATTTTTTGTAATTCTGGGTTTCAATGCCTGTTTTTAATGAATGTATGCTTGTTTTTAATTCTTTTAAACTTAAAATGATGGTTGAAAAAGCAGATGTCTTGGTTGGTGTGCTGTTTAGTAATTTTTTGGTTTTTTTTGTAAAATGAAAGAAGCCTTAAAAAATGAATTTTAAGGCTTCTTTTTTAGAATAACTTTTGTTTTCTTAGTTTTTTAAATGCTTGAAAGTGGCCATCACGCCGTCTATTTGTGCCAAAGCCAACATTCGACCGTGAAACGAATAACCCGGATTGTATCCTTTGTCTTCATCTCCCAACATCATTCGTCCGTGATCGACACGCATGGGTAATTTTGAATTTTCACCATCAAATATTTTGACCAATTCAATCAAATGGCCGCGTCCTTCAAGGTGCGAAGCCTCGATGAAATTACCGCCTTCCAAAGTTTCGGTGCTTCTCAAGTGCACAAAATGGGTGCGGGAAGCAAATTTTCGTGCCAACTCGGGAACATTATTTTGCAGACCCGTGCTCAAGGAACCAGCGCAAAAGGTCAAGCCGTTGTGTGGATTGTCAACGGCATCCAAAATCCATTGAATGTCTTCCTCGTTCGTGACAATGCGTGGCAAGCCCAACATTTGAAACGGTGGGTCGTCAGGGTGAATGCACATATTGATGCCGTATTTTTCGCAAACCGGCATGATTCGGTTCAAGAAATAACGCAAGTTTTCACGCAATTCATTTTTGTCGATATTGTCGTAAACGGCTAATAATCTGTTAAAAATGGCCACCGGATTTTGGTCTCCCGCCTTGATATTTCCATTGATAAAACCTTGCGTTTTTACAATAATAGTGTCTATCAATTGCTCTTTTTCGGCTTGGGTAATGGTTTTGTCCAGTTCATGCACTTTGGACAATTCTTCGCTGGTGTAATCTTTGTCGGCATCTTTTCGATTCAGGATCAAGATGTCGAAATAGGCAAATTTGATTTTGTCAAAAAACAGGGTAGAAGTGCCGTCTTCCAATTTGTATTCCAGGTCGGTTCGAATCCAATCGATTACGGGCATAAAATTATAACAAATTGTTTTCAACCCACATTTGCCGAGATTTTCAAGACTGACGATATAGTTGTCAATCAGTTGGTCTCGGTTGGGAGCGTTGTTTTTGATGCCTTCGCTAACGGGAAGACTTTCAATAACCGACCAACGCAATCCGGCGGCTTCGATATAATTTTTCAAATCCAGAATGGCTTCCTCTGTCCATATTTCGCCATTTGGAATATCGTGCAAAGCCGAAACGATGCCTTCCACGCCAATTTCCCTGAGCATGGATAACGCTATTTTATCCTTTTTGCCAAACCATCTCCATGTTTTTTCCATAACTATACGCCGCTAAATGCACTAAAACCACCATCAACCGGCAACACGACTCCGGTGATAAAACTGGCCGCATCACTACACAAAAATTGTACTGTTCCGTTCAATTCTGCAATGTCGCCGAAACGTCCCATTGGCGTTTTAGCTAAAACTTTTTTGCTTCTATC
>JAGNPF010000203.1 GCA_017989775.1 Flavobacterium sp. | reverse complement strand
GTCTTGAATTGGGCATTTCTGTTGGTTTCATTCGACAAGGAATCCAATAGTTTGTTCATGTTGTCTTCGGCGTTGCGTTGTTCTCCGGCATATCGTGCCGAGTACACTCCGGGTGCTCCGTTTAATGCTTCGACTTCCAGTCCGGTGTCGTCGGCAAAGCAGTCGTAACCGTATTTTTGGGTCACGTAATTGGCTTTCATGATGGCATTTCCTTCGATGGTATCGGCCGTTTCTGGAATTTCTTCGAAACAGCCAATGCTTTCCAAACTCACAATTTCGATTGTCGGCGGAAGCAATTGTTGCACTTCAAGGATTTTATTTTTGTTGTTGGTGGCAAAAACGAGTTTCATAATTTGGATTTAAATGGAAGCAAAGATACTATGGAATTCGAAATTAAGGTATTTCATTATCTCATTTTCATTTAAATCAGATTTATAAAATCATAAGTTTTAACTTATGATTTGTAGGTATTCTGGGTAGATGGACTGGCAAGCTTTTGGGTTCGATTTTTTTTATTTATTATTGTTATGCTAACCAAAATTTAAAAACCATGAAAAAAACAACGGTCTTGTTTCTGCTGACATTAATTTTAGGAATATTTTTTGCTTCCTGCACCAAAGACGACAGTGGTCCGGTGGACATGAATTATATCGCGGCAAAATGGAATTTCAATAAATCGACGGCAACATCCAGCGGATTTACGATTCCTTATTCGACGGATTATTTCAAGAATGAAGACGGCTGCAACAAGGATTATATCGAACTGGGTGCCGGCGGTGTCGCAAAATATGGCAATTATACCTCGGGTTGTGCCTTTGAGGAAAAAACAGGGACTTGGTCGCAAAGTGGAAACACGATTACAATTTCTGTTACGGGAACCAGCTTTAACGGAACTTTCAATGTAGCCAGTCTTTCGGAAACCGAGTTGTTGTTGAAAATTGATGGAACTTATGCCGGAAATTCAGGTACGTTCAATCTGTATTTCACGAAATAACAGTTTTAAATAGATAATGTCTTAATTTGTTGTTAAAGTGCAGTAAAACAATGTTTTGTGTTGTAATTAATCGTAAATTTGGGTGTGGCTCTGATTAATTACTTGAGCATATAATATCATAAATATTTTAATATTAGAAAAAGTATCTCAATAGTCAGCTATACCGAATTTAAGTATAAGTTAGATAATGATAAATCAGAGCGTACAAATGGGAGGACTGTAAAAAGTCCTCCTTTTTTTTGGTTTTTTTGCGTTTAATTTTCAGGGATTTTTTTGTTTTTTGACATTCAAAGAATAAATAGTTAATATGGTGTTAAATAGTTGTTTTTGAATTTGTTGAAAACAAAATTGTCGTACATTTGGGTATGGTTTTGATTCATTACTTGTTTACATAAGTACCGAAATATGGAAGATTATTTATTAGTCAACTAAAGGGTAAGTAGATGTAAATAATTGTAAATCAAAATCAGTAATTGGAGGGCTGTAAAAGGCCCTCCTTTTTTGTTTGAAATCTTCTTAACTGTAGCGCAATCTAACATACACGTGTTTGATTCCTTTTTTGTCGGATTCTCTTTCGTCTATTTCGAGTATGTCGGTCAGGGATTTCAACATGGGAGTCAGTTTTGAAAAGCCATAATTTCTGGGATCGAATTCGGGTTTTTTCTTCACGATGAGGTTGCCGACATCTCCAAGAAAAGCCCAGCCATCTTCATCGCCAATGGCATCAAGGGTGTCTTCGATGAGTTCTATGGTTTGGTTGTCGATTTTGTTGGACGTTTCTTTTGGAGGTGCTTGTTCGACAATGCTTGTCTCAACCGATTTTTTGGCTCCCGAAACAGGAGTTGGTGCTGGTTTTGGCGATTTATTTTGGGGAGTGGTTGTTTTTCGGGTCTTTTTGATGGCGCCATCCAAAACTTCAATGTAAATGAACCTGTCGCAAGCCACGATGAACGAATTGGGCGTTTTCTTCTCTCCAATTCCTATGACTTTCATCCCGGATTCCCTCAAACGAATGGCCAATCTCGTGAAATCGCTGTCGCTGGAAACAATGCAAAAACCATCCACTTTATCGGAATACAGTAAATCCATCGCATCGATAATCATCGCCGAATCGGAAGAGTTTTTCCCCACCGTGTAGCTGTATTGTTGGATGGGGGTTATGGCGTGCTCCAGTAAAACCGATTTCCAGCCGTTGGCATTAGGTTTGGTCCAATCGGCATAAATTCTTTTGGTGGTGGGCGTGCCATATTTGGCAATTTCTTCCATCATTCCCTTGACATTGCTGTAAGGTACGTTGTCGGCATCAATAAGGACGGCGAGTTTTAGTTCTTTGGTATCTTGTGACATTTTATTTGGTGTTTGTATTGGCTTTCGCCCATTTTTTTATGGATACATTATCGATTAATACATCTTTTATGACGGCTTCCCCGTTCTTTACGGCAACCGACGCATAAGCTGTTTTTGTGGTGCCTATTGTAGATTCTGCATAAACTTCTTCGGCATTTTTTGCCTTGTACTCGTTCATGTAAAAACGATTGAAAGGGAAATCCAGATAGATTTTGTTTTCGTTGTCATAGTCGGCAATATAATTGATTTTTAGTTTTAAATAAATCGAATTGTCTTTGGGTTCCGTTTTAGAAATTGATTTGATTTTTGCAAATCCGTCTTTAGAAGTTTCAATTTTTGCAAAAACCGTTTCGTTCCTATTCCAGCCTTTTAAATTTTTGACTTTTATTCCGCTTTCCTTGAAGTTCAAGGTAATATATTTTCCTCTAAAGGGATCGTTTGGGTCGATGGGTTCGCATTGAAATTTAATTATTTTGCCAGTATTTAGAATGTCTTCTTGGTTGTAAATCATTTGAGCAGGGACAAACAATTGCGCCATTGCAACGAAAAGGAATAGTATAATTAAGGTATTTTTATTTTTCATTTCTATTTCTTTTTTTCATCATTAAATAATTGGTCAAGAAAAAACCCAACCCCAATACAATAAACAGGATTCCGCGAACTATAAAACTAAAGTCGGTATCAAAAAAGCGACAAGTAATCAGTATGGTAATAATCAGCAATCCTAAATTTAGAATTCGTAAGTCGTTGAGTTGATTCCCTCTTTTTATTTCTAAAACTCCTATTGCCAATACAATGCCATTCGCAATTATTGCGGCAAATTCGCCCATAAATAGCAGAGGAATATTTAATAGAAAGATAATTTCAATTATGGCAAAATCTTTAAAATTGGTTTGATTGTTTTTTTTGTAGAATAAAATTGCTGCAATAATGACAAGAATCGAAGCAATTATAAATTCGGGAGAAGTAAGCAAGGCGTTTTCGTGTAATTTGTTTTTGTGAAAATATTTCCAAAAACTTTTGAAAGTGTACATCAACAGGATAATAAGAGTTCCTGCTTTTCCAATAATTTGAAAGCTGTTGAATTTGAATTTTTGCTTCTCGAAAAAGGAATTTTTGCCTATGGAATAGTATATTGCAAATAAGCAGATATAGCATAAATACAATAATTTTTCATTTTCCTCTCCAATTGATCCAAGGCTAATCATCAAGGATGTGGCTACAAACCAATTGTGGAACAAGGTAAAATTGCTTTGTGGTTTTGTGGTTAAAAGTTGGTAATAATGAGGTATGATTCCTAAAAACAAGAGCCAAAAAAAATAGGTTTGCTCTTTTTGATAGGTAAAATAATTCGAATTATAACAATAATAAGTGATGCCCATAATGTATAAAAGGGAAACTATGGATGTTCTCAATAAATAGACTAAAGGTAAAGCCAGCAGCATCCACGTGACAATAAAAGAGTTTAAATCACCAGGAATATTATAAACTTGTGCAATCAGGGAAATGCTTGCGCCAATGGCAAAAAATAGAAATACCGACGAGCTTTCTTTCCAAATCGGATTGTCCGATTTTTTGAGTATGCTAAAACCACAAAGTATTTGACCAATAATCAGCGGCAGAAAGGAAAGAAATGATTTGGTCACATTGGAGAAATCATCCCAATTGTGGGCAAGAATCAGTATTAGGCCAAGTCCAGAAAGGATTGCACCCAAAATTCCGAAAATCAAGAATAATTTATTGATGTTTTTGTTTCCAATGTTGGAATAATGTTCTTTTATTTTTTGTGCGGTTTCTTCCGAAATGACGTTGGCTTTGACTAGATAGGGAAGTTCATTGAGGATATTATGCGACATAATGTTCAAATTTGGCACTCAAATATACAAATATTATTGTTAAACAGGAC
>JAGNPF010000202.1 GCA_017989775.1 Flavobacterium sp. | reverse complement strand
AATGCAGATTGTCATTCCATCCACTTATCCTTTGTTGAAAGAAAAATTCAATCTTTCTTTTACCCAAATTGGATTGATCACTTTTGTTTTTCAACTTACGGCTTCTATATTACAGCCTTTTATTGGGTTTTATACTGATAAAAAGCCAAAACCCTATTCATTGGTGATTGGAATGATTTTTACGGTTACAGGTTTGGTCTTTTTATCGCTTTCTAGTGATTTTTGGATGTTGTTGGTGTCCGTTTCATTTGTCGGAATTGGTTCTTCGATATTTCATCCCGAAGCTTCCAGAGTTGCTTTTTTAGGTTCTGGAGGTAAACGTGGTTTGGCACAATCTATTTTTCAATTGGGGGGAAATGCAGGAAGTGCGATAGGGCCATTATTGGTGGCTTTGATTGTAGCACCTCACGGACAATTCTATATCATTTGGTTTGTAATTACAGGTGTTTTGGGGATGCTGATTTTGTCAAGAATCGCCAATTGGTATCAAAACCATTTGGAATTGCGTGCTTCCAATAAGGTAATTCTTGAAGAAGAAACGGTTCATTTATCCAAAAGAAAAGTCAATGTTTCTCTTGCTATTTTGTTGTTCTTGATCTTTTCGAAGTTTATCTATATGGCGAGTATGTCTAATTATTTTACTTTTTATTTGATGAATAAATTTGGATTGAGCATACAAGATTCACAATTTTATCTATTTGGTTTTTTGGCTTCGGTGGCAGCAGGAACACTAATCGGAGGCCCTTTGGGCGATCGATTTGGTAGAAAATATATTATTTGGATTTCCATTCTTGGAGCAGCTCCTTTTACATTATTATTGCCCTATGCCAATTTGTTTTGGACGGGAATCTTAGCGGTAATCATAGGAGTGATCATCGCTTCTGCATTTTCGGCAATTTTGGTTTTTGCACAGGAATTAATGCCTGGAAAAGTAGGCATGATTTCTGGATTGTTTTTTGGTTTTGCTTTTGGAATTGCAGGAATTGGTTCGGCACTTTTGGGTTATTTGGCCGATCATACCAGTATTGAATATGTGTATAAAATCACTTCTTTTCTTCCGTTAATTGGTGTGATGACCTATTTTTTGCCAGATATGAAGAAGAAAAAAAAATAATGTAATCCAGCTTGTTGAAAGTTTTAAGTAACAATTAATTAATGGTTTAACCTTATTTGAGAATGGGGACACGACCCAATAAAAAAGCACAATGTGAAAATTTTCTTGTTGTGCTTTTTTTGTTTGAAATAAAGTTGCAGAATGCCTTGTGCAGTTGGCAAAATCAATTTTTTTTGTATTGTATCACACCAACTCATTTATCTTAGCATATTGCAACAGCATCACGGTTTTGGCATCCTTGATTTCTCCTGTTGCAATCATGGCATAAACTTGGTCAAAAGGCAATTCCATCACTTCGATATGTTCCTGTTCAGCATCGAGACCGCCGCCTTCGTGCACTTTCATGGTTTCATCGTATTCGCCCACGAACAAATACAAAATCTCGGTTACGGCACCGGGCGACATGTAGGTTTCAAAAACTTTCTGCACTTTGGCAATGCGATAACCGGTTTCTTCTTCGGTTTCTCTGATGATGCATTGTTCGGGATGGTCTTGATCCAAAAGTCCGGCACAAACTTCAATCATCATTCCGGTTTTGTTTCCGTTGAGGTAGGACGGCAATCGAAATTGACGCGTCAAAATCACGGTTTTTTGACTCGAATTGTAAAGCAAAATAGCGGCGCCGTTTCCTCGGTCATACACTTCCCGAATGTGGGTTTCCACGCTCTTGTTTTCTTCTTGGTAATTGTAGGTGACTTTGTTTAATAAGTACCAATTATCCGAAAGCAATTCGGTTTTTTCGATGGTTATTTTGGGGTCTTTCATTGATTCGGTTTGAATGGGATTGTAAAAAAAACGTCCCGATAAATCGAGACGTTTAAGTTATTATTTTAAAATCGTTTGCTTTCTGTCTGGTCCAACAGAAACAATTTTTATTGGCACTTCAAGTTCCGCTTCGATGAATTCGATGTATTCTTTCAACTCGATTGGCAATTCCTCGTAAGTGGTCATTCCAGTCAAATCGGCTTGCCATCCTTTGAATTCTTTGTAAACGGGAGTCACGTTTTCCGGCTCGATGTTGTATGGAAAATGCGAAATATTTTTTCCTTTGTAGTTGTATTCCGTACACACTTTCAATGTTGGGAATCCTGAAAGTACGTCGCCTTTCATCATCATCAATTGTGTAACGCCATTGATTTGAACGGCATATTTCAAGGCAACCAAATCCAACCATCCGCAACGTCTTTGTCTTCCGGTTACGGAACCAAATTCGTTTCCAACGCGTGCCATTGTGGCTCCGTCTTCGTCAAAAAGTTCGGTTGGAAAAGGACCGCTTCCCACACGGGTTACATAAGCTTTGAAAATTCCGTAAACTTCCTTGATTTTGTTTGGCGCAATTCCTAAACCGGTACAAGCACCTGCCGCAGTAGTATTTGATGAAGTCACAAACGGATAAGTTCCAAAATCAACATCCAATAAAGAACCTTGTGCTCCTTCGCACAAAATTGATTTTCCGGCTCTTTGTGCTTGATTGATGTATTCTTCGCTGTCTATGAAATCTATTTTTTTCAATTCTTCGATAGCTTCAAAGAATTCTTTTTCCATTTCTTCCAAGTTGTACTGAATGTTTACATCGTAGAATGCAATCATTTCTTCGTGTTTGTTGGCCAAAGCACGGTATCTTTCCTTGAAATCAGCTAATTCCACATCACCCACGCGAATTCCGTTTCTTCCGGTTTTGTCCATATAAGTTGGGCCAATTCCTTTAAGGGTGGAACCAATTTTGGCTTTTCCTTTGGAAGCTTCCGAAGCGGCATCTAATAAACGGTGTGTTGGCAAAATTAAGTGAGCTTTTCTGGAAATGATCAATTTGGATTTGACGTCCATATTGAATTTGGCCAATCCTTCGATTTCTTTTTGAAAAACAACAGGGTCAATAACCACTCCATTTCCAATGATGTTAATGGCCGTTTTATGAAAAATCCCGGAAGGAATGGTTCTAAGAACGTGTTTTATTCCGTCAAATTCCAAAGTGTGTCCAGCGTTTGGGCCTCCTTGAAAACGAGCAATAATATCGTATTTTGAAGTAAGAACGTCAACTATTTTTCCTTTTCCTTCATCTCCCCATTGTAATCCTAATAATAAATCTGCGGTCATTCTATTTGTTGTTTGTAGTTAATTTGCGTGTTATTTTTTTCTTTTTGTTCCGTATAAATACAAGGAGTGATGTGAGATATCGATGTCGAATATTTCCTCCATTGTTTGTTTGATTGTTTGAATTCTGGGGTCGCAAAATTCGATTACTTCTCCAGTGTCGGTCATAATGATGTGGTCGTGTTGCTTGTCGAAGTATGATTTTTCGTAATGCGCCTGATTTTGTCCAAATTGGTGTTTGCGAACCAAACCGGATTCCAACAAGAGTTCGATCGTGTTGTAGAGCGTGGCCCTGCTCACACGATAGTTTTTGTTTTTCATTTTGATGTAGAGGTTTTCTATGTCAAAATGCTCTTCGCTGTCATAAATTTCTTGAAGTATGGCGTAACGCTCGGGCGTTTTGCGGTGTCCGTGAGACTCAAGATAAATCGTAAAAACATTTTTTACAATTTCTTGATTGCTACTATTATTGGATGAAATTTGTGTCATATCCTGCAAAGATAAATTTTATTTTTTAGTTTGGAAGTTTAAAAGTTTAGAAACTAAACCTTAAAACCCAACAGTTTTCTTTTTTTTGTTAATTTTTATACTCTCTGGTTACTTTTTCGATGCCGTCAATTTTCTTGATGTTGTCCATCAATCGTTTCAAGATGGTGTTGTTTTGCACGATTACGGATATTTGTCCGTTGAATATTCCGGCATCTCCACTCAAGGATATGCTTTGAATGTTCACGTTCATGTTGTCCGAAATTTCCTTGGTCAATTTATTGGTAAGTCCCATAGTGTCCATTCCAGTAATGTGCAAAATCGCTTTGAATTCTTGTTGCGAAGAGTCAATCCATTTGGCCAAGATAATTCGATAGGCGTAATTGGATTGCAGGCTGATGGCATTGGGACAATCTTTTTTGTGCACTTTTATTCCTTCATTTATGGTGATGAAACCAAATACTTCGTCGCCGGGAATCGGGTTGCAGCAGTGTGCCAATTTATAATCCAGTTTGTCTTGGTCTGCTCCAAAAACCAGCATGTCGTAATTGCTGTTCAGTACTTGCT
>JAGNPF010000201.1 GCA_017989775.1 Flavobacterium sp. | reverse complement strand
GGGTAAACATGTTGAAAAACAAATGTCCCCCGTCGGCATGCAAAAATCCAGAGGTAACCATTCGGATGTGTTCCCCGGCTCGAATGCTCCCGATGTGAAATTCGAATTTCCTAAAAAAAGCCGGATCTTTAAACCCTTTTAGACTGAATAAAACGGTGGCGGCAATAACTGCAATTAAAATAGTGCTCATAAATTGTTGGATAGTTTTTAAAAGTGTAAATCTAATTAATATAATGCTCATAAAAACAGCTTGCACTGCACAAACTGCCATTCAAAAGATTTTTTTGAAGTATCTTTGCGGAAATATTACCCAATGCGCTTTATTGTTTACCTCATAGTTTACCCTTTTTTATGGTGCATTTCGATGTTGCCGTTTTCATTGCTGTACTTGTTTTCTGATTTTGTTTATCTAATCGTTTACCATCTAATTGGTTATAGAAAAAAAACGGTTCGAGAAAACTTGGCATTAGCACTACCTCATTTGTCTGCCGAAGAACGATTGGTTATCGAAAAAAAATCGTTCCGTCATTTGTGCGATATGTTCCTCGAAATGATAAAAACAATGACTATTTCCAAAAGTGAAATCGAAAAACGTTTTGTGTTTACCAACATGGAAGTTTACAAAAAACTGGAAGAACAAGACAAAAGCATTGCCATGATGCTGGCACATTATGGAAGTTACGAATGGGTAATTTCGATGAATGCCTATGTGAAATTTAGGGCAGTTGCCATTTACAAAAAAATAGCCAATCCTTATTTTGACCAATTAGTTCGTGATATTCGGTCCAAATTCAAGGCCTCGCTGGTAACCACCAAAGAAACAATCCCGACCATCGTCAACAACAACAAAAGTGGAAAACTATGCATTTATGGATTTGCCAGCGATCAATCTCCAAAAATCAGTTCTGCTTTCCATTGGCAAAAATTTATGGGAATTGAAGTTCCCGTTCATACCGGTGCCGAAGTATTGGCAAAGAAATACAACATGAACATGATTTTCCTGAAAGTAAAAAAAGTGAAACGCGGTTTTTATGAAGCCAGTTTTGAAGTGTTGTCCGAAAACCCCAAAGAAGTACCCAACTATGAAATCACGGACAAATTCCTGACCTTGGTGGAACAGCAAATTCATGAAGCTCCTGAATTCTACTTGTGGACACACAAACGCTGGAAACACAAAAGATAGCGAGCAATGTTCGGTGGTAACTGAGAGGGCTCATAAAAAAAGCAACCTCGTTTAAAATGATTTTAAACGAGGTTGCTTTTTTATTAAATAAATTGGGTGAAAACTACCCCAGTTGAATTCCGTTGTCTTCGAGAATTTCGAAAAGATAAATACTGTGGTTGGGATCGTATTTCTCCACTCCACTCAAATACCATTTTTCAATGACATCGAGTTGATAGGGTGTGTAACCATCGGTATCGATGCTCAATCCCAGCAAGCCCGACAGCAGAAAATCTTCCAAAACCTTGTTGTTGACAATTCTTTGGGGAATCCCATCCTTTATCCTGCCATTCATTTCCTCGTAATCCATTCTTCCGGAATTAAATCCAGATTTGAAGGCTTCACTGGCATTTGTGCAATTCCCTTGAGGAAACGGATTAATGCCTTTGGCATATCCCTCAAAATAATCTTGTCTATAGACCGGATTAAATATATTTTTCGTATTCATATAGAATTTAGGTTTCAAATTATGTTTCAAACTTATCAACAATATTTTACTAAATATGTAAAAATCGTTTAAAGGAAAAAATACTCTTCAAATAACAAGTGGCCTGCCGTTTATCGATAAAAAGATAGTGTCCCAAAGATGTTTTCGACTGCTTCGAGACATCCGCAAATGACTGATTTTACGATAAAAACAAGTTTTCTGAAATCTCAAAAAAACTTTTAATTGTTGGACTGATTTTGTCTAATTCCAAGATAACGAAACGTAATATTTTATTTATCAAAAAAAAAACACAGTTTTTTTTTGGCGTATTGAATAAATTCATAGTTTTGTTAAACAACTGATTGTTTAAAACAATCGGTTGTATAAAATAATCTATTTAACAACAACCCTTAAAAAAAATTAAATTATGATGAACTTTACTAAAAAAATCTTACTTACCGCTACTTTAGTAGCAACTTCTTTTGCTTATGCACAAGACACCATGACTGCAAATGATTTTCCTATTTCAGTAGCTTTGGGATCAACACAAACTGTTAAATTTAATTACACTGCCAGTGCAGATGGTATTTGCGAGATTCAGATTGTTCCCTTAAATGCGAATGGTGGTACAGTGTATGATGGAGCAATGTGCTATAAAACTGGTATTCCGGTACCTGCAGCGGCAACGACAACTCTTTTTACTACAACAGTAAATATTGCTGCTGCAATTCCACAAAATTTTATTGATTCAGGGTACACTAGCTACAGATGGTTTGCATGGATAAAAGTTGGTAATGCAACAACTTATTTACAAAGTAATGACATATTAGTCAGTTTTACTGGTGGCACAATGGGAGTAGAATCTTTCGTAAACCCAAGCGAAATGTATGTAAACAAGGCTACAAAATCACTTGTGGTGAATAAATCAGGTGTTTATGAGTCTGCATCTGTATATGACGTAACAGGTAAAAAGGTTATGAATATTAACCTTGCTAATGCTTCTAACGTAGATTTGTCTAAATTAACTACTGGAGTATACATTTTAGTAACTAACGACAACAAAACAATTAAATTTATGTTGTAGTCAATACAAAAAAAATAATTAGAGCCAGCTCATTGAGCTGGCTTTTTTTTTGTTTCACAAAAATACCTTTCCTCAATTCGCTTGATGTCTTTTATGGAATTCTTCGCCCAAGCCAAACGTTTTTCCAGAATCTCCTCCTCGGATAAATGCCAATCAATATCAGAATTCCGTAATCTATTCGTAAGGTTTTGAATGATGATGGCAGCCGAAACTGAAATATTCAAGCTTTCGGTAAAACCCGCCATCGGAATTTTAAGAAAACCATCGGCTCTTTGCATAATTTCTTCCGACAAACCGTCTCTTTCCGTTCCAAAAAACAAGGCGCTGGGTTTCGAAATATTGAAATCGTCCAACAAGCAATCATTTTCGTGTGGCGTGGTGGCGATGATTTGGTAGCCTTTGTTTTTCAAGGTTTCCACACAATTGGAAACGTTATCGAATTTGTTAATATCTACCCATTTCTGTGCGCCCATCGCAATTTCCTTGTCGATGCTTTTACCGTAACGCTGTTCGATCACGTTCAATTCCTGGATGCCAAAAACCTCGCAACTGCGCATCACCGCACTGGCGTTGTGCATCTGGAAAACATCTTCCACCACCACCGTAAAATGCTTGGTTCGGTTTTCCAATACTTTCAGGAATTTGGCTTTTCGGTTTTCAGTCAGGATGTTTTCGAGAAAATTAAGGTAATCAAGGTCAATCATATTGTAGAGTTATTTTTGCCAAAAATACTAACTATTTTCGCCACGGATTCACTAATTTTAATTTCGATTAAACAAACTGCAAATTTGCTGCAAAAATTTTCAACAATGAAAAAGAAACTAGTCGTCCTCACCGGAGCCGGAATGAGTGCCGAAAGTGGCATCAAAACCTTTCGCGATGCCGATGGACTTTGGGAAGGTCACAACGTGATGGATGTCGCAACGCCCGAAGGCTGGAACAAAAATCCCGAATTGGTGCTTGATTTTTACAACCAAAGACGCAAACAATTGCACGAAGTGCAACCCAATCTCGGCCACCAAATCCTGGCGGAACTGGAAGATGATTTTGATGTACATATTATTACCCAAAACGTGGACAACCTTCACGAAAAAGCAGGAAGTTCCTCAGTTTTGCATCTGCACGGCGAATTGTTGAAAGTGAGAAGCACCAAAAACCACAATTACATTCTGGATTGGGAAACCGACTTGATTTTTGGCGATGTTGACGAAAAAGGAAACCAGTTGAGACCGCATATTGTTTGGTTTGGCGAGGAAGTTCCCGCCTTGGAAGAAGCCGTGACCCTTGTCGAAAAAGCGGATATTTTAATTATAATTGGAACTTCATTGCAAGTTTATCCTGCAGCGGGATTGATGAATTTTGCCAATCCCTCAATTCCTGTTTATTATATCGACCCAAAACCGGCGACAATGTATGATTTACAAAATCGAGTAGAAATTATTCCGAAGAACGCCACGGAAGGAGTTGCGGTTCTGAAACAGAAATTATTCGATTTAATCTAAAAAACTGGACACTAAATACTGAATACTGAAC
>JAGNPF010000200.1 GCA_017989775.1 Flavobacterium sp. | reverse complement strand
TTAGGCAAATATACCACAAATCTGTATTTTTTTTAAAACTAATGGATTATGATTTTTGGTTGCATGACTCCATCTGTTTTTCAATTTAAAAGTACCATTTTTTATGTTGGAATATGGTTTTGGTAACTGATATTAATGTAAATTTGTAATAAAAGTATTGAGAATGAATGAGCAGTTAATGGTTTTCAAGAAACCAACTTATCCTTTGAATAATTCCTTTTTGGATTATTTGGGACGATTTGATCGGATATCCAAGGTTTCTATTTTTTACGATGATTTGTTGCGTTTTTCGGGAGCCATAAATGTATATGACAGAAATGATGTCGATACCTTGTGGATTCGCGTTTATTACAGTGAGTTTGAGCGAAATGAAATTGACTTGAATTTAAAGAAAATCTATTCTTATTTGCATTCCGACGGAAATCTGGACACCATAAAATATTTGAGTGTCGATGCTATCGATTACTGTACTTTTGGAAATTCGAAGCCCTTTCGAATAAAAGTCAGGAACATCTTGAATGACAATTATACTTATTTTTATGTCAAAAAAGCCGATGCTTCCCGAGTGTATGGACTGGAATTGGAGCACATTCTTTCGTCGGATAAAATCCATTTTTTGGTTTACAAAGACACCCTGATCGAAGAACACATCATGGGAATTCCGGGCGACGTTTTTATGGCAGAACATTTAACGCATCGTTCCGAGACCGAAAAAGCCCAAATAGCAAAAGAGTTTGTCAAGTTTAACGAACGTTGCATGATCAGGCTTTTGGGAGACATGAGGGCCTATAATTACGTGATTGTTCCCATTCACGATTTCGACCAAGTGGTTTTCAGGATTCGTCCTATAGATTTTGACCAGCAATGTTATGAAGGCAATTTGAAGGTGTATCGTCCCCAATTTTTCAAGGAAAATTACCCGATGGTAAAATTGGTCAAGGATAAACTGGAGTACAGTTCGATTGAGCAATATAAAAATGAAGAGCGGGCCGCTTTGGCCAAAAGATTGTTTTCGACCGAAACCCGAATCAAGAAGTTGTTGCACATCATGGGGAATGACATTCTTGCTCCCGATGAACATATCGAACAATTAAAAATGGAATTGTATCGTTTAACGCACGATATCAATTTTAAACGGGCAAAATCCATGGGAAATGTGCTGGCTTCCGCTTTCGATTTTATCACCCGAAATTATAAAAACACGGATTTCCTTAGATAACCCTGTTTAAAAAAAGGATTTTTTGATTGGCTGCAAGCGTATTTCAACTTCAGGAGTTTGGGCAATATGTTTCCTGTCCATCGTTTGTTTCAATAGCATCAGGCTTTGTAGGAGTAGGAGTAGGAGTAGTAGCATCTTTTTTGATTTTGGTTAAACGGAAAAATGTCTTTTTTGATAAATGTTCATCAATGTTTCATTGATTTCTTTTAGTTCTGGAGTTAAAAAGGTTTTGTGGCCTTTCAGATCGTTTGTCAATTCCAATCCGCAACAAGAACATTTGTATTCCTTGAAGTGATTCGTCACATTTCTGGTAGTGACCATTTTATGTCCGAAAAACGAACAAAAAAATTTGCCGGAAAAATTTATTTCCCTGATTTTGGTAACGTTCATGGTTGGTCTTTTAGGTTAGGATAGTAAAGCTATGTTAAAGACGATTAAACGACAAATAAAACCGATTAAAAACACATTTTTGCATTTAATACAAGTAAAAAGCTTATAAAATTTAATTTTAAAAATGTTTTTAAGTGCTGGTTTTCAGGATAAAACGGGGCATAAAAAATCCCCAATTGTTTTGAACCAATTGGGGATTCTAATTTATTTTAAGAGAATTAATTCTTAACTTTTTACTTCCTTGTTGAAATAAACCAAGTAGTAATACATTTGTTTTTCTTCGTCCCAGCCTTTTTCAACAAATTTCTCGGCACTTTCGGGATTGATGAAATCCATTTTGATTTGAATTTGCGTATCCAGGTTGATTACGTTTTTGATTGATTTTCGGGCATCGGAAACCGCCGCATTGGCAATGGGGAAGGTAGTCACGTCTTCGATGCTGTATTTCTCGCCTTTATCCACTTTGTAGTTTTTGAATTCAGGAATCAAATCCGGGTTGTCCAAAACTTCATTCAAGAAATTGCTTTCTTCAAACTGATCGTTTTTGGCAAAATAATTCACGGAACGGTTCATGAACATCACTTCTTCTTTTTTGTCTTCGGCTGGGAAAACCACGTCTTTGGCAAATCCTTGACAAAATTTCAAGTATTTTTTGGTGATGAAATTCTCGTCTTCAAAAGCATCTACCGAAAGGAAATGTTCCAACCAGTAACGCGCATCATAACGATTGTTGTCCACGGTCAGGATTTTGTAGCCTTCCTCTTTTTTGTAATTGAAAATGAGGCAACCTTTGTCCAGTTTGCTCAAATTGATACCGTGTTGCAAAATCATTTCCAGGTTGGATTCTTTTTCTTCAAACTGCAAGAAATCCGATTGTAATTCACTCTTGAATATCCCGATGGCGTCCACCACATTGTTGTCGATGTTCAGGTTGGTCAAATGTGTTACGTAAACCTCTCCGTTTTTGATGTGCGGATGGTTCGATTGTTCGAATAAATGCGTCGTGATTTGTTTCGACACTTCGTGAATGTTGCTCGGATTGTCAAATATTTGGGAGGCCAATTTGAACATGTCGTTGTATTCCAAATCGACTTCGTGGGCAAACTGAAAGTAATTTTCTTCTTTTTCCCTGAAGGGTTTAAAGAAGTATTCTTTGATTAAAGGTACCACTTCGTCATTCAGTTTAAAAGCTTCTTCCGACAAGAACATGGCTTCGTTGCGGCTTTTGTTTCCTACTCTGTGAATGGAAATCGTTTCAATGTGGGTGTTGAATAGGTTTATCATTGGTTTTGGTTTTTTTAGACAAAAGAACCAAGATGTAAGACAGAGTAGAAGTCTTTCATCTTGGTTCTAGATTATTGATTTCTTCTCTTTTTAATTCCAGTTTTCTTCAAATCCGTAGTCTTCAAAACTATCGTCTCCGCTAAACATGTCTAGATCTTCTTCGTCTAGGTCGTCTTCAAATTCGTTGTAGTCGTCATCTTCGTCGCTATCGGCAATAAAATGTTTTTCCATGGCTTCATCGGGCATTTCGCCAACCGAGAACAAGGTTTCAGGATAGATGGCTCCAGTAGTGACTTCTTCGATTGCGGCCAATTCGACAAGGAAAGTCCACATATTGATGAAGTCGTACACATAAATTATTTTGGTGTTTTCTTTGTCCAAAATGTCCGAAAGCAAGTAGCTGCTCATCGTTTTTTGTTCGCCGGGAACATCACCGGTATCAAACATTGGAATTTCGTCCTCTTGGTTCCAAGTGTCGTCGCAAGTGTAGAAAGAAGCCACTTCCATTCCGTCAAATCCGAAAGAATTGAAGATGGCATTGTGTAAATCCTCTAAAGTGTCTTCGGCAAGTATCGCAATATCTCTAAAAATGTCCTCTTCGGCATCAAGAATTACCCTAAATTTATAAACCATGATCTGTGTTTTTATTGAGAGGTCAAAGGTAAAATTTAATTTTAGATTTTGGATTTTAGATTTCGGATTTGTTGATAATATTTTGGAACGGATTCCAAAAGAAGAGTTCAAGGTTTTGATACCGCAGAATTTTAGGATACGCTTTTTTTGATCTTGTGGATTAGTTTTTTTCTGACCGTGTGGTATTGTTTGTGGCTAGGATAACTTCTGTTGGAAGTCATGTTGTTGAAAATTAAAGCCGTCAAGAGTAAAATCATTACACCAATAAAAACAGGTGAAAGAAGATACATATAACCAAGAGCTTTTATTTTGTCCGAGCCAATAATCGCAATAAGGGCGGTTGCTCCTCCCGGTGGATGCAGGGTTTTGGTAATTTGCATCAAAACGATGGAAAGAGAAACGGCCAATGGGGCGGCAATCCAAATAATGTCGGGAGCAAATTTATGAACGCTGACTCCTATCAAAGCCGAAATCAAATGTCCGCCAACCAAATTACGGGGTTGCGAAAACGGACTTTGAATGATGCCGTAAACTAATACGCTGGATGCACCGAAAGAACCTATCAAATACACGGCATCGTTACCCGTAAAATGTATGGATTGAATGTAGGCCAAAATTCCGATGGCAACAAATGAGCCCAAAAAAGCCCAAAAATGTTCTTTCCAATCGACTAAAGTTTCTTTGTAAAGGATGTATTTGGTCTTGCGGTAATTCCGTTTTATTTTTTCAATTGGCATAAGTAGTTAATTTGCGATACTTGGTG
>JAGNPF010000199.1 GCA_017989775.1 Flavobacterium sp. | reverse complement strand
TTGAATTTTTGCCAAATTCTTTTGCAATATTAAGAGCTTCTTCTTTTGAGTATTGTCCATTTTTTACGGCTTTCAGAAGGAAATCAACTTGAGCTATATCCTTTAACTGGCCCACAATTTCTTCATGATGGGAATTATTGTATCCGTCGTGGCTTTTGTAATTGCCTTCAAAATGGTGGGTTCTTAATTCAGTTCATCCAGTAAATCTTGGTACGAATAGTTTTTTTTTGGTTGTTCCTTGTCATTAATCACTTTTACCCGGATGGCTCTCAAGCCCGAAACGCCCTGTAATTCCTCCACTTCAAATTGCTCGATGTTGGGTTCCAATATGTTTTTGAATTGTAAAAACTTGATGTAGTTCAAATATTCGGTTTCCTCGTTGTTGTGCGAATAGACAATCGTGATTTTTTCTTTCTCGGTGATTCTGTCTTTGGTGCCTTTGATGTGGGCTTTGTCGATGCGTTTTTTGACTACTTCGTAACGGGCATTGTAGGTTCCATCCACGTCAAAACGTTTTTCATCCATTCGGAACCGAATGGAAATAGGGGAACTGAACACCAAAATCAAGGAAGTTACGTCGAGTTCGTAGGGCAAGGAATACTTGAGCTGATGGTGTTCCAATTCCATTTCGCACAAGGTTTGCAATTGCCACAACCTTAAATTATGAAGGTACATGACGTCAAAATTTTGGTTTGGCGCAATCGAAGACCCGATATAAAGATTGTGTTCCACCCCATCGGTTTTGAAACGCTCATAATAGTGCGGAAAAATGTTTTGGGCTTCGGCCTGTTTTTTGTCCAGAACGGAAGCCAACGATTTGTTGATGATCGACATGGCATTGTCAAATTTCTTTCTGGCTTGGTAAAACATTCCCGTCTTTTCGTCCAGACGCCCAAAATAGTCTTGTTCCAAGGCCTCTCCGGTCGAATCGGTTTTGGTATTCCTTAAAATGGGATGGATTTCGTTTTCAATGTAAAGTTGGATTTGCTGCTCCGTATCGGCTTTTAAAGGAGATTCCAGTTGTTTCTGGAAGGATTGCAATTCAAATTTTCTTTGTTCCAACAAAACCAGGTTGGTATTTGATTTTTGATTTTCAAAGATCTGGATTAAAGCGCCCAATTGGTTTTTCAAATCCTCTTTCACGGTACCGTTTCTGTGGATGGAGGAACCCTTGATGTCTATTTGGCCATACAAGGGATACACTTCCTTGAACACGATTTCCTTGAAAATATAGTCTTTGTTTAGGCTGGAAGTCTCGAAATATTTCACGGCTTCCTTTCGGAATTTCCAGTACACGCTGGGATGAATCGCGGTATATTCTCTTTGGACAACGGCTTCCACCCGGTTTTTTTTGTCGGTATTGTAACGCTCCATTGTGTCTATCAAATAAGGCAGGATTAAATCCAGTTTGCTGGAATTAATGCTGTTGAGAGCTCTCGGATTGGCCGAAACCAGTTCTACCACTCCCAGAAGCATATCGTTTTTTACAATGGGGGCAAAAATGCAGCTGTGGATGTTTTGTTGCAATAAATGTTGGCCAAGTTTTTCGTTTCCGGTTGTCAAGGAAAATTTCTCGACATTGGAAATGCTCAGGACTTTTTTGTTTTCCAACAAATTTTCGAACGAACAACCCAAAAGGGCATTTTTGCAGGCCACTTCTTGTTCGAAAGGCAGGATAAAACTGCCCAAATTTTGATCGGAAAGGGTGGGCTTGACAAATTTGTCTTCCTCTGCATCGTAGATAATGATGCCAACCCTTAAATCGGCAACTTTGAAAATGGAACGAAAAATGGTTTCAAAATTTTCATGTAAAATGACCATTTCCTTGTCTGGTTTCAACAGATTGCTTTTCAACCTCGAAATCGAATTTTCGGTGGTGGCATCAAACAGGATGACGATGCCAAAACCTTTCATGATCCAACTTCCGACAGGAAATTTTTCTTTCCACAACTCAAGATTGTCGTAATTGTCCATCAACAAGTCGATATCGTCCGGACTCAATTCGGGCGCCCGATCGGTTGGCGTGATTTCCATAAAGTCGGCATTGTACAAGATGCGATACTGGTTCATGATGCCCTGTGCGTTCGGGATGTCGTAAAACAAGGGCTTGTTGAAGTCAATTTTTTGCTGATAGAATTCATTCAAAATCAAGGTGCAACTCATGATGTAGAATTGATGGTAGTCGAAATCACGGATGGCCATATCAAACAACACTCCGGCATCCTTGACTATTTTCTTGAATCTTTCGGTATAATTGAAGGTGAAATTCTGGAAGGGTATGGTAACGGCCTTAATTTCGTTATGGGTCAAAGCAGTAGGGAAGAGGTCTGCCAGCAAATTGTGTATCAATTCTTCGTGTTGCTGAATGAAGTTTAAATCCTCAATCCCATTTCTGAATTCTGGAAAAGGTGCTATTTCTTTCAGCAAGGCTTTGGCATAATTAGAGCGATAATCCACGTTGCTAACGGCAATTTTCTCCAAAGCTTCAATTAGAATGTGAAATGAAATGATTGTTTGGAACGGGCTGTCTTTAAAAAAAGTATGGGTCATCTTTCTGGATTTAGGAAGTAACAAATTTACGAATAAATCGAAACGGGTAGGGGAATCCGCCTTTTAATTTAGGGCATTTGCTTTTAAATAAAGTTTCACACAAATTTCACACCCGAGCGACAGCGAACTGACGAAGTAAATTTACACGAAAACTGAACTATAAAAATTTCACTAATTCATCAAAATGGTAAATCCGTGAAAATTCAATTTTGACAATCAATAAAATTCGTGTCTGAAAATTTTAAATGCGAAAGCCATGCTTTTAATTTAAGCTGTTTTTTTTGGGGGACGGAACAAGGCCTATTGTCGGGGTGTTGATGTCGGTTTTACAAAGTTCCCGAAAACACGACTCCAATTCCTCCAATAGTATGACTTTGATTGTAATCAATCATAGCATCTCCATATCCGTGA
Source organism: Flavobacterium sp. (assembly GCA_017989775.1). Classification (GTDB taxonomy): domain Bacteria; phylum Bacteroidota; class Bacteroidia; order Flavobacteriales; family Flavobacteriaceae; genus Flavobacterium. The sequence goes on along the minus strand of JAGNPF010000199.1, from coordinate 1,331 downwards.
AAAAACTGGAAATAGCCAGTTAAATTTCCGTGAATGGGGAAAGCCCAATCCACTTCAATACTGCCGTGATTGTCGTCGCCGGTTCTCAAAGAATGCTGCCCTTTTAGGGTAAATAAATGTTTGTTTAGTCTGTAATTGAAGGTGGCATCACCTCTACCCATATAGTTTTTGATGTCGGGATTTTCATTGAGTTCCGCAGCTATCCAAGTCCGGAGCATTAAGCTCCAATCCTTGTTTTCAAAACCTGCATGGATGATGAATCGGTTCCAACTGCGGGAAAATTGCTTGCCTTCTCTACCGTTGGACTGGTGGTTGAATCCAAACCCAAGCATTTGACCCTTTAAACCCAAAAAATCGAATTTTACGGGATAGTTGAAGATAATTTCAGGTTCATAATTGGTCTCTCTAAAAGGTCTTGAAAATTCGGCATTATAAACTTGCCAATACGATTTTTGTGTGTAGCCCAACCATAAGGAGCCTTGTCCCAAAATTCTTTGGCCTATCTTGGTTTTCAAACTGAGTTGCAATGTGGCTTCGACATTATCCAATTCCAACTGTTTTTCGGCAGGAACTTCGTCACCCGGCACGACAAAAGGAACCTCGCGTCTATGGCTTGAAAATCGGAAAGGCAAAACATAAACGGGTTTGTAGGCGGTAATCAATAAGGTCTCCCGATTTGTTTCCGAATCCAATTCCCAAATCTGGGCAAGAGTTTGGTAGGCATCTCGTTTTTTAAAAACAGACGATTGCCCCAGTAAGGAGGAACTTGTAAATAAAGCAAACACTAATGCCAGTAGGTGGATTTTTAAATAATTTCCCATGTAATTTTAGAAAAGTTTTTTAAATAATTTCTTCATTGTACCATTGCATAAAATTGCGGAATCAAGAATTGAAATTAAAGAGCAAAAATACGAAATCAAATTTTAGGACAATCAAAAACCAACCTTATGTCGGGGCATTCGCTTTTAAAAAAAGAAAAAAAGTTAGCCACGACCCGAGTCCCAATTTTCATCGGGACGAATAGGCGGAGCAATGACACTAATTTACACCAATTAGCAGCATTTTAATTCCACCAATCTGCCAGAGTCAGATAATAATTCGTGCAATTCAGTTTTAGGATCAATAAAATTGGTGCAAATTGGTGCAATTCGTGTTAAATTAATTGGTGCAATTCAGTTTTAGGATCAATAAAATTGGTGCTAATTGGTGCAATTCAGTTTTATGATCAATAAAATTGGTGCTAATTCGTGTCTGAAAATTTTTAATGCGAATGCCTAGAGTTTTATGTTTCTTTGTCCATTGCTGGCGAATCGCGGCAATCAGTTGTTGTC
>JAGNPF010000198.1:2694-4294 GCA_017989775.1 Flavobacterium sp. | reverse complement strand
CGTTAAGTAAAGCTCTTGCAATGGCAATTCGTTGTTGTTCACCGCCAGAGAGTTGGTGCGGCATTTTGTCGATATAGGCTTTCATTCCCACTTTGTTCAGCACTTCGTCAATTTTGTTTTGTATTTCTTCTTTTTCTGTCCATCCGGTGGCTTTCAACACAAACAACAAATTGTCTTTTACCGAACGATCGGGCAGTAATTTGAAATCCTGGAAAACAAAACCTATCTTTCTTCTCAAAAACGGAATCTCGTCTTCTTTCAAGGTGGCCAAATCAAAATCCACGATTCTTCCTTCGCCTTCGGCTAAAGGCAAATCGGCGTAAAGGGCTTTCATGAAAGTACTTTTTCCGGAACCCGTTTTCCCGATGATATAGATGAATTCACCGTGATTCACTTGAAGATTTACATTGGACAATATGTTTTTCCCCCCTTGGGCAATGGTCACATTTTTTAAAGACAATACGGTTTTTGACATGATGGGTGTTATTTATTTGGTAAATGTAATTATCAATTAGCACACGAGCAAGCAAAAAAATAATTTTGTGCAAACTGGACTTCATTAATCTTTGGTTTGGTATTTGTTAAATTTTTTGTTCATAATAAAAACCGTTTGGCTTCCGTTATACCCTGTAGAATATGATATATTTGAATTATTAAAACAAAACCACAATGCGTAAAATTTCTTGGCCTTTCTTTTTGATATTTTTTGTTCATTCCTTATCCATTTCGGCTCAAAAATCAGCAATTTATACTCAGGATTCAAAAGATTTTGACAAAGCTCTTTCTTTGTACAATGACAATCAATATGCTTCGGCACAGCTGATTTTCGAAAAAGTGAAAGCGGCTACGGCCAATGAAGAACTCAAATCCGACTGTTCCTTTTATGTAGCCAATTGCGCCATTCGAACCAATCAACCCAATGCCGATGTGTTGATGGAACACTTTGTTACAGATTATCCAACCAGCAGGAAACAAAACCAGGCTTATGTTGGCGTGGCGCATTATTATTTTGCACAAGGCAATTATCCAAAAGCTTTGGAATGGTTCGAAAAAGTCGATGAAAATAATTTGAGTTATAAAGAACAAGACCAATACAACTTTCAAAAAGGCTACAGCTTTTTTAGTTCCAAAAACAAAAAAGAGGCCACGACCTATTTCAATAAAGTCGCCAATTCCAAGGAATACGGTTCGCAAGCCAAGTATTACCTTGGTTTTATGGCCTATGAAGGCGACGATTACAAGCAAGCCACCAAATATTTTGACGAAGTTTCCAGCGAAGAAAAATACAAGGAAAAATTGTCTTATTACCAAGCCGACATGAATTTCAAGTTGGGGAATTTCCAGAAAGCAATCGACTTGGGTACAAAGGCAATGACCAAATCCAATGAAATTGAAAAGTCGGAATTGAACAAAATCATTGGCGAAAGCTATTTCAACCTGAAACAGTACGACAAATCCATTCCCTATCTGGCTTTGTATAAAGGCAAAAAAGGCAAATGGAACAACACTGATTTCTATCAATTGGGATATGCTTATTACATGCAAAAGAATTACGAAAGCGCCATTTCCCAGTTCAATAAAATCATCGCCGGAAAAGATT
>JAGNPF010000198.1:0-2594 GCA_017989775.1 Flavobacterium sp. | reverse complement strand
CGGAAATCAAGAATGTCAATTACAATATTGCCTATTCCTATTTCAAACAGAAAGAATACGACCAAGCGGGAAATTATTTTCAAAACCAGATTGACAATGCTAAAGGCGACAAAGTACGTTTGCTCGATTCTTATTTGCGTTTGGCCGATTGCCGATTCGTGACTTCAAAATATACTTCGGCGCTCGAAGCTTACAACAAGGTAATCGAAATGAAAGGCGTGGACGCGGATTATGCCTACTTCCAAAAAGCGATTTGCTACGGATTTGTTTCGAAAAATGACAAAAAAATAGAGGAACTCAACGCTTTTTTGAAATTGTATCCCAAATCAGACTACAGGGATGATGCCTTTTTCGAGTTGGGAAATACCTATGTTTCCGAAAACAAAAAGGATTTGGCCATAAAAACTTATGATCGGTTGAATACCGAATTTGTAAAAGGTTCTTTTACTTCCAAAGCCATTTTGCGTCAAGGATTGGTCTATTACAATGCCGACAAAGACGAGCTAGCCTTGGCAAAATTCAAGAAAGTAGCCGCCGATTTTCCTAAAACGCCCGAAGCTTTGGAGGCCGTTTCCACAGCGAGATTGATTTATGTGGACAACGGAAAAGTGGACGAATATGCAGCCTGGGTGCGTACTTTGGATTTTGTGGCCGTGACCGATGCCGAATTGGACAACGATACTTATGAAGCCGCCGAAAAACAATATTTGCAAAACAACACCAAACAATCCATTACGGGATTCAGCGGATATGTGGCCAAATTTCCGAGAGGCATTCACTCCTTGAAGGCCAATTACTATTTGGCTCAATCCTATTTTTCTGATGGTCAGGAAGACAAGTCGGTTTCGGGTTATGAATACGTCATTGCCCAACCTCGAAGTGAATTTACGGAGCAATCTTTGGTGCGATTGGCGCAAATATTCTTGAAGAACAACGATGCGTCCAAGGCAATTTCTGTTTTGGGTCGATTGGAAAACGAAGCGGATGTTTCGCAAAACAAAACGTTCGCTCAATCCAATTTGATGAAATGTTATTACGACAACAAGGATTATTCCAACTCGGTGTTGTATGCCGAAAAGGTTTTGGCCAACCCAAAAACCGATGACAACGTGAAAAGCGATGCCCAAATCATCATTGCTCGCGCTGCCATCCAAACGGGAGACGAAACCAAAGCCCGTGCGGCTTATGCCAAATTGCAAAGCGTTGCCAAAGGAGAATTGGCTGCCGAAGCCTTGTATTATGATGCCTATTTCAAAAACAAGGACGGAAAATTTGAAGCATCGAATACCGTGGTTCAAAAATTGGCCAAGAATTATTCCGGTTACAAATATTTTGGTGCCAAAGGTTTGATCCTGATGGCCAAGAATTTCTACGGATTGAAAGACAGTTTTCAGGCAACCTACATTCTGGAAAGCGTGATAAAAAACTTCACCGATTTCCCGGACGTGGTTTCGGAAGCCCAAAAAGAATTGGATGCCATCAAAAACGAGGAAGCCAAAACGAATTCATCAGTAACCAACTAATTGTCACTTCGAGCGTGTCATCTTGAGCGCAGTCGAGAGACGAGTAAGCATTTCAAAATAAAATCAACTTATGAAAATCAATTTCAAAAATAGTTTTGCCTTTATCTTAATACTAATTGCCCAATTTTCTTTCGCCCAAAAAAAGGATGAAAACATTGGGACGGAAGTGGTAAATGTCGTGAAGCCCTACACGCCAACCATTTCTGATGCCTTCAAAGTAAGCGAAACTCCCGTTCTTGACGAGGCCGAAAACAGTAAAAAAGAAGTGGTGAAATATTCTATTTTCTCCTTTCCGGTAGCCTCTACTTTTACGCCGTCCAAAGGGAAAGCCGAAGGGGTCGAAAAAGAAAAACAAACCCATTTGTTCAATAATTACGCTACGGTTGGAGTGGGAAATTACGGTGTTTTGAATGCCGAATTGTTCGTGAACCAAGACTTGGGCAACAATGATTATGTGGGGGGGATGTTTCGCCATCTTTCGTCGCAAGGCGGAATAAAAGACGTTGAATTGGATGATTCCTTTTATGACACCTCCATTGATTTGACCTACGGAATCCGTGACAAAGATTTGTCGTGGAATCTGGATTTGGGTTTCCAAAACCAAATTTACAATTGGTATGGATTGCCAACAGATTTTGGTAGTTCCTTGATGCCAAATGATAGAAATGATTTAATCGATGGAATCAATCCGCAACATAGTTACAATAATCTGTATTTAGGAAGCAGAATTAATATTAATGAAGGTATTTTGAAAGAAGCAAGCGCCAAATACAATCATTTTTCGGATAATTTTGGGTCAACGGAAAACAGATTTTACGTGAAACCTTCTTTTCAATTTGACATCAATAATACTGCAATAAAAACGGATGTAATTGTCGATTACGTTGGCGGAAGTTTCGAGAAAAATTATGAAAACACCAACTCGATAAAGTATGGTTTTACCAATTTTGGAATCGCACCAAGTTTTGCAATGCAACAAGACGATTGGACTTTGAATATTGGTCTTGGTTTGTTTTATAGTTTGGATACACAAAATGACAACAGTAAATTTTTGGTGTATCCGCAGATTAA
>JAGNPF010000197.1 GCA_017989775.1 Flavobacterium sp. | reverse complement strand
ACTAAGGATGGTGGTTATTTGATGGCCAACTGGAGCATTTACAAAGCCAAAAAAGAGTTGACCGCAATGTCCAGGAAATATGGAATTCACGCCATTTTCTTTGACGGACGTGGTGGGCCTCCAGCTCGTGGTGGTGGAAAAACCCATAAATTCTACGCTTCTTTGGGGCCAAAAATCGAAAATGACGAAATCCAGATTACCGTTCAAGGACAAACCATCAGTTCCAATTTTGGTACCTTGGATTCGTGTCGCTACAACTTGGAAAACTTGTTGAGCGCCGGGGTGACCAACCATGTTTTCAGCAAGGATAAAAACGAATTGACTGTTGACGAAACCGCTATTTTGGATCAGTTGGCAGAGTTGGGGTATGAGAAGTATTTGAATTTCAAGAACCATCCCAAATTTATTCCTTACTTGGAGCAAATGAGTACCTTGAAATATTATGCCAAAACCAACATCGGAAGCCGTCCTTCCAAAAGAAGCAAATCGAAGCATTTGGATTTTGCTGATTTGAGAGCCATTCCATTCGTGGGTTCTTGGAGTCAATTGAAGCAAAACGTGCCTGGTTTCTTCGGTGTGGGTACTGCCTTGAAACATTTTGAAGACAATGGACAATGGGACAAAGTACAGGATTTGTACAACCACTCCTTGTTCTTCAAGACCTTGTTGGAAAATAGTATGATGTCCTTGGCGAAATCATTTTTCCCTTTGACGGCCTATATGAGAAAAGATCCTGAATTTGGAGAATTTTGGCAAATTATCTACGACGAATTTTTGGAAACCAAAAGAATGTTGTTGAAAATTGCGGGTCACAAAGACTTGATGGACAACTATCCAGACGGTAAAGCGTCGATTGATATAAGAGAGCGTATCGTATTGCCATTGTTGACCATACAGCAATATGCCTTGTTGAGAATAAACGAATTGAACAAGGACGAAAACCCCGATTTGGAATTGATCAACACCTACGAGAAAATTGTGACACGTTCGTTGTTTGGAAACACGAATGCGAGCAGAAACTCGGCTTAAAGAAAAAATTTAAGAGGAAGTTTTGTCAATATTTTTTAGACCATCAAGAAAATTAAGAATCTTGCAACTCTTAATTTTCTTGATGAATCTTGATGGTTTAAATGTATTGTCTTTCAAATAAATACCGGTAGAACCCAAAAATTAAAAATATGAATTCCAATCAATTGCCCGTAAATGAATATTCCCAGTTCAATGCGACTTACATCAATGCGCTTGAGAATGTGGAATTGTTGGAAGAACTGGAAATCAGTTTGCACGATTTCATCCGATTTGTTCGCGAAATTCCGATGGACAAATTTGATTATCGTTATGCCGAAGGCAAATGGACCATCAAGGACATCATCCAGCACATTATTGATGCCGAAAGAATTTTTGCGTATCGCGCCTTGCGCATTTCCAGGAACGACCCAACGCCGTTGCCGGGATTTGAAGAAAATGATTATGTAGAAAACACCGATGCCAACAGCAGGAGTATCCAGGAATTGTTGACGGAACTCTCTGCCGTGAGGCATTCCAATTTGTTGTTGTTCAAAAGTTTTAGCAACGAGCAATTGACCCGAATGGGCACGGCCTCCAATCACCCTATTTCGGTCAGGGCTTTGGGATTTTTGATTATCGGACACCAAAAACACCACCAAAAAGTTTTCCAGGAACGGTATCTGTAAATTGGTATTCGCCCCTGAAGGATTGTAAATCTTTGTGTTCGGTATGGCCTATTTTTTTGGAAAACGGGCTTCAATTCGGACTCGGCTTTTTCATATAGTATCTATGGCTTTGACTAGGCTTTGGGTGGGAGTAAGCATCTGGCTTTTTTTGTAAGTATTTCAGTATTTAAAAGCAAGTTATTTTTATCTTTCCCATCGAATGTCTTTCAGTCTCGGGCGTTGTTTGGGTGTTTCGTCAGGATAGCCCAAGGTGAGCAGCGTCACGATTCTCATATTGTCGGGAATCTTGAAATAGTCGCGGATTTCATCGATTTCAAAATGATGTACCCAACAGGTTCCTAATTCTAGTTTGATGGCTTGTAAAACGATATGTTCAATGGCAATGGCTGTACTCAACAAGGCAATGTCTTCGCCCAATTTGAGTTGGAAAGGGGTGTTTTTGGCCGATTTTAGTTTTCCCATATCCATTGGTTCCATAGATTTTGCTTCGATCAATTCTTGAAATCGGTCTTGAAGCCTGGCGTCGGCCTTGATGTCTGCCAGACCGATGATGACGAGAGGTGCAGTTGTGGTTGCCCCGATGCCATAAGCGGTTTGGGCAACAAAGGCCAGTTCCTCGGGTTTTTCCACCACCAAAGCCCTGAACGGTTGCAAATTGCAGGCCGAGGGTGCCAATCGTGCCGCTTCGAGCAACAATTCTATTTTTTCGGGTTCGACTATTTGATTTTTATATTTGCGAATGCTGCGTCTGTCAACGATTTCTTTTAAAAGGGAGGAGGGATTCATTTTTGGGATTTTAATTTCTTGAAGTATCGCTTCGATTTTTTTGCCACAGATTGCACCGATTTTCACAGATTTTTATTGGTGTAAAATTTTATTTAGGCGAAAAATCGTTTCAAAAGCGATAGCTGTTTTTTTTTATGTTATTTTTTTTAGGGTTACAGGGGACAGGCTTCGTTTTGAAAAAAGTTGACCACAAATTGCACAAATTCACACAAATACAATAGCTGTATTTCATTACACCAATTCTCAAAACAACCAAAATTTGTGACAATTTGTGTAATTTATGGCTGAAAATTTTAATTGCGAATGCCGTGGCACTGGTTTTTTTCCGTAGCTAGGAACCTACCACTTCACCTTATTGTCAATAAAGTGAATCAATTGATCCGCCATTGCTTTTTGCTCCATTTTATTGGGATGGCCGCCCGTGTTTTTGTACGGAAAGAAAACGGAATATATTTTCCCGTCGTTCATTCCCGCGATGGCCTTCTCGATGTAGTCCGGCCATTTTGATCCGGTTTCCGTGGCGTTCATATTGCCCAAGACGCAAATAATATTGGCTTTGGGATATTTGGTCCGAATGCCCGCCACGAAATCTTGGTAGGATTTTATGATAAATTCTTCTGTCGGTTTTGTGGTTCCAAATCTTCGTTTGAATTGTTCGTGATTTGGATTGTTAACCAGCCAATAATCATTTTGGAACAAGTTAATCACCACCACATCGGGCGTGTATTTGTTGAAATCCCATTTGCTGTTGGGGTCGGAAGGATCCAGGCGGTCATAGACTTCCGGCATAATTTCCGGAAACCAACTGACCATGATGCCGATGCCGCTCCTGGCCACGATGGAGGATTGTGCGTTGAAATGTCGGGCAGTCAAGGCAGCATAAGTGTAATAGTTGTTGAAATACTCCGGTATTCCCGATTCCCTCATTCCTGTGGGAACGTCCACGCCATGTCCGGCCGTGATGGAATTGCCATAAAATTCTATTTTTCGCTTGGGCAGTTTTGCGGGTTTGAGCAGTTCCGCTTTTCCGCCAATTTCGAAACCATAGAGCATATTGGCCGAGGTATTGTTGGACAGTTTGTACAGTTGCAACGAATGCTTGCCGTTCGGAAGGTTCTCTGCTAGGGTAACCGTTTTTTTGGTGCTGTCCGAGCCGAATTTGAAAGCTTTTGTGGCATCGTTGTCCACAATGGCATAAAAAAAGCCCTCTTCCCGGAGCGATTGCATAGTAGCCTTGATGCTTGTGCCGACGAAGTTAATCGTGGCATAACTGCCCGGCCAGTAAAAAGTTGCCGAGTCTTCGTTTAGTGCCACTCTTCCCATATAGGTGATGTTCTGGTTGTTGGGCTTGACCTGCAGTTGGCCAAAACCAGTTAGGCAAGTCAATGCCAACAGTAGCGCGAGGATGTATTTTGAAAAGATAGTCATAACGGAGGATTCTAGAAGTTTATGGATGGATTAGGTTGCCAATGGTTGTAATAAGGCATTGTGGACTCTTTTTTTGAGGATTTAAAAATACTCAATTTGGCAGTAGTGCGAGCATTTTGTTATCAACAAAAAACATTGGTAAAAACCTTTCAAGAAGTTTGGAGTGGGATTGGTTTATTTAAGGTTTGTTGGCACGATCGAAATGCTCTCGCCAAGAGTCTATTGGAATGGGTACGAAGTCGGGAGACTTCGCACAGCAAAACCTAGAACACTTCGAATAGCTGCTTTATTTAACGTTTGTTTTATAATCGAGCTGCTGTTGGTTTGGATCGTTAATTTAGTTTAAGGCTCCGCAAAGTCTCCGACTTTGAGGTACCGTTTTTCGGTT
>JAGNPF010000196.1 GCA_017989775.1 Flavobacterium sp. | reverse complement strand
GGTAAAAACCGGTGTTGGTTACCCCCAACTTTCCGCCATTATCGAATGTGCCGATGCTGCCCACGGTTTGGGAGGCCACATCATCAGCGATGGTGGATGCGTGACACCGGGAGACGTGGCCAAGGCTTTTGGTGCCGGTGCCGATTTCGTGATGCTGGGCGGAATGCTGGCCGGACACACCGAAAGTGGTGGCGAACTGGTAGAAATTGATGGTGAAAAATACAAGAAATTCTACGGAATGAGTTCGGAAACCGCCATGAAAAAACACGTGGGCGGTGTGGCCGAATACAGGGCCAGCGAAGGAAAAACGGTTCAAGTGCCCTTCAAGGGAGACGTTATCGAAACATTGAAGGATATTTTGGGCGGCATCAGGAGCACCTGTACTTACGTGGGAGCTTCCAAATTGAAAGAATTGACTAAGAGAACCACCTTCATCAGGGTTTTGGAACAAGAAAACGTGGTTTTCAACAAGTAAATACTAATTGGACATATCTGTGTCAAGCAGGTATTTTGAATGCAAAAAAAAATCCTCGATTGAGGATTTTTTTGTTTTGTCTATTCAGGCCTTGATTAGTCATTCATCGAAATCAAGAATTCTTCATTGTTTTTGGTTTTCTTGAAACGGTCGTTGATGAAATCCATGGCTTCCACGGGGTTCATGTCGGACAGGTATTTTCTCATGATCCACATTCTTTGCAATGTTTGTTGGTCCAGCAATAAATCATCGCGTCTGGTACTGGACGAAGTCAAGTCGATGGCAGGGAAAATACGTTTGTTGGCAATTTTTCTGTCCAATTGCAATTCCATGTTTCCTGTTCCCTTGAATTCTTCAAAAATAACCTCGTCCATTTTGGAACCGGTTTCCGTCAATGCCGTGGCAATGATGCTCAAGGAACCTCCATTTTCGACATTTCTGGCCGCTCCAAAGAATCGTTTTGGTTTTTGCAAGGCATTGGCATCCACACCACCGCTCAACACCTTTCCGGATGCTGGTTGCACGGTATTGTAAGCTCTCGCCAAACGGGTTATGGAATCCAACAAAATTACCACGTCGTGACCACATTCTACCAAACGTTTTGATTTTTCGAGGACGATATTGGCAATTTTTACGTGTTCTTGGGGTTCACGATCGAAAGTCGAAGCGATGACTTCGCCACGAACACTTCGAATCATGTCGGTAACCTCTTCCGGACGTTCGTCAATCAATAAAACAATCAAATAAACTTCGGGATGGTTGGCGGCGATGGCATTGGCAATGTCTTTCAGCAACATCGTTTTACCGGTTTTGGGTTGTGCCACGATCATGCCGCGCTGCCCTTTTCCGATTGGGGAAAACAAATCGATAATTCGAGTGGAAATGGTGCTTTGCCTTTCGGCCAATTTAAATTTTTCGGAAGGAAAAATAGGTGTCAAATGTTCGAAAGACACCCTGTCGCGAACGACTTGCGGATCGTGTCCGTTGATTTTTAGAACGCGAACCAAAGGGAAGAATTTTTCGCCTTCTTTCGGAGGGCGCACCACTCCTTTTACGGTATCTCCGGTCTTGAGTCCAAATAACCTGATTTGGGAAGTCGATAAATAAATATCATCCGGGGAAGCCAAATAATTGTAATCGGAAGAGCGAAGGAAACCATAACCATCGGGCATCATTTCCAAGACACCTTCACTTTCTATGATACCGTCAAATTCAAAATCGGAATCCCTGAAATTGTTGTTTTTCTTGTTCTTGAAATTGGGATTCACATTTCCGTTTCCATTCCCGTTTGGATTGGGATTCTGGTTGGGATTTTGCTTGTGTGCTTGGTTGGGATTTATTTTTTTGGCCGGTACAACAACTTCTTTGTTTTCGGTGATTTCAGGAGTTTCCGTATCTGGTTTTGTCTCGTTTTCTACTGTCGATTCATTCGCTTCACCGGCTGGTTTGGCTTCTTCTTTTTGCTTTTGCAAAGCCATTTTCTTTTCGTAAGCCGATTTGTTGAATTTAATCACCTTGCCTACTTTCTTTTCGGGGGCATTGGTCGTTTTTTCTTCTACAATTGCCGCTTCAACGACTGGAGCAACTGTCGTTGCCGGTATTTCCTCTTCTGCAAAAAGTGAAGTATCGGAAGATTTCTGGATGGCTGCTTTTTTGGGCGCAACGATTCGGGTACGTTTGGGTTTGCTCTCTTCCGTTTTGGTTTCTGCTATGGCTTCCTTTTTTTTATTGTCGGGAGCCGTATCTGGACTTGCGGCCTGAAGTTCCAAAATTTGGTTGATTAAGACCTCTTTTTTTACTCCGTTAAATTTTATTGTTTTAGCTGCTTTAGCTATTTCTTGAAGCTCGGAAAGCTTCATTTCTTTTAATGCAGAAATGTCAAACATAAATGTTCTATGAGTTTAAATAATTGGGGAATACTATAAAAGTGTGTAGTAAATTTTGGGTTTTGAATTCACCGAAGAATGAAGTACTTACGGATTTGTTATGCAATAATACGAATAATTTTTAGGATACAATAGTATTTATTAAAAAGAAAATATATTTTTGTCAAAGAAATTAGAACGATGATACAAAGAATCCAGACCGTATATTTGCTTCTTGCTTTTGTGGTGACCGGCGTTTTGCCCTTCTTCATTCCTTTGTGGACGATGGCGAATGGCAAAGACTTCTTTTTTATGCAAAATCAAGCCTATGTGGTGATTTTGGGATTGAGCACGACGCTCTCCTTGCTGGGTATCCTGTCGTATAAAAAAAGACAAAATCAATTTGTCATAGGCAGATTGAACATAATATTAAATTTAATTTTATTAGGCTTGTTTATTTATCATTCACTAAATTTATCTGGAGGAACAGCTGCTGTTTCTGAGAAAGGTATTGGGATGTTTCTGCCAATTGTTGCTATCGTGTTGTTGGTTCTAGCCAACAAGGCCATCAAGAAGGACGAAGATCTTGTAAAATCTGTGGATCGATTGAGATAATCCTATAATCTTAGTTTATGTGCGAAGGAAACCCGAATGAAAATTCGGGTTTTTTTGTGGGTGATTTTTAAGGCACTACTGAACCTATTCTTTTATCAAACCATTAAGAAAATTAAGAATCAATAAGTAGCTTTTTTTGATATAATACCCAAACCATTAAAAATAAGCAATCCAAGAACATTGTAAGCCTTAATTCCCTTACTTTCTTAATGGTTTATCTTTTAGTGTTTCACACAAAAGCCAGTAGAACCATTTTTATGGTTTTGTCGATAAATAGTCCTGTTTATTGAGCCATAAAATATTTCTTCCTAAACCAAAAAGCCAGATTGACCAAGGCTATCAAGGCAGGGACTTCGACCAATGGACCGATGACGCCCGCAAAAGCCTGACCGCTGTTGATGCCAAAAACACCAATGGCAACGGCAATCGCCAGTTCGAAATTGTTTCCCGTTGCCGTAAATGCGATGGACGTGGCTTTCGAATAATCGGCACCAAAATACTTCCCAATGAAGAAACTGATGATGAACATTATGGTGAAATAAATAACCAATGGAAGCGCAATTCGCAAAACGTCGAATGGAATTTGGACTATTAATTCCCCTTTCAAACTGAACATCAAAACAATCGTGAACAACAATGAAATCAATGTTATGGGAGAAATAAAAGGCACATATTTGGTTTCAAACCATTCCGAACCTTTGAGCGAAATCAGGGCATAACGGCTGATGATTCCCAAGGCAAAAGGAATTCCCAAATAGATGCCCACGCTTTCGGCAATTTGCCCAATGCTGATGTTGACTTCAAAACCGGTATAACCAAAATATGGCGGCAAAATCGTGATGAAAAAGTAGGCATAAACGCTGTAAAGCAGCACTTGGAAAATACTGTTCAAGGCAATTAAACCAGCCGCATATTCCCTATTGCCATCTGCCAAGTCATTCCAAACCACGACCATTGCAATACAACGTGCCAAACCAATCAGGATGACACCGATCATGTATTCGGGATAGCCGTTTAGTAACAACAATGCCAATAAAAACATCAAAACAGGTCCGACAACCCAGTTCAAAAAAAGGGAAGCACCAAGGACTTTGGTGTTTTTGAACACCTCTCCCATTTGTTCGTATTTTACTTTAGCCAAAGGTGGATACATCATTAATATCAAGCCTATTGCCAACGGAATGTTGGTGGTTCCGCTCGAAAAAGAATTGATGAAATTGCCACTCGAAGGAATGAAATAACCAATCAAAACTCCCAAAGCCATAGCCAAGAAAATCCAAAGAGTAAGGTAACTGTCGAGAAAGCTCAATTTCTTTCTTTCCACAACTGGCGCACAATGATTCGC
>JAGNPF010000010.1 GCA_017989775.1 Flavobacterium sp. | reverse complement strand
TAGTGCTGGTGCGTTAAAATATTATTTTAATTATCAAAAATATTATATTGTTGTTCATTGACATTTTGATTGTTTTGAAAGTCGTTTAATAATTGACTTATTGGCGTTTTATCAAATGCAGATATGCTTAAAATTTGCATAATCTGATAGATTGACAATTCGCTTTTTACAGATTTTTTCACATAGGCAACAATTAAATAGGTACAAATGGCAGTCCAAATATGTATTTTGACTGCGTTTTGTGAATGTCCCCAGAGTTTTTTAATTACCAAATTTTGTTTTATCCATTTAAAAAACGTCTCAATTTGCCATCTGTTTTTATAAATATAAGAAACCTCAAGTGCTGATACCTCAAAGTTGTTTGTCATAAAAATGAGGTAATTGTCTTTTTCTGTATCATAATACTCTATTAAACGGAGCTTTTCAGGATATAATTTTTTCGATTTTACAATCGTTAATTCAATTATCTTGTCTGCTCTTAAGCCTGTTGATTCATCGATATTAAAGTTTTGCTCAATAATCGTATATTTTAAAGTCGCTTTTGCTCTTGTGACAAAATAAGACTCTAATATGTTGATACGATATAATGCCTTAAAATCAACATAAGCTTTATCCATAACATAGATAGCTTCTGGCACGGGTGTGATTTCGTCCAGTATATTGCTATCGTGGCATTTGCCATCTGTAATGAGAATAAAACTAGGAATACTGCCTCGCAAGTCGAGTAAAGTATGCATCTTTATTGCTCCACGACTATATTTTCCTTCAGCCCATATTAAGAGATTTATACTGCACGAAATTGTCGTTGAGTCCAGTGCAAATAATTCATTTTCAATAGACAAATGCGGCACAACACTATTTTTGTAAAGAGGGCGAACTAATTCAATTAGATAATATCCAAAATCTGAAAAAATTTGCCAGTCCCGTTTTTCATTAGCTCTTGATAAAGTAGTGTGACTTACATAATTCTTGATACCCAAATGGTACAGCTTATTATTGTGAGCTTTGAGACACAAACAAATATCTCTTATGGAGTTCAGATTAGTAAGTTGTCCAAAAAATAATTGTATAAATTGATTCCAACAATTAAATTCTCGTACTCGATAATTACCCTTGTGAGTTTTTACTATTTTTTCAAACTCATACCGATTAACAAGTTCTAATATTTGAGAAAAAACATATTTACCTGAATTCATAATTTTACATTTAAAAATGCAAAATCATCAACTTTCAATTCAAATCAAAAAATCAAAGAACGTTGTTGTTGTCAACAAAATAAAGGCATTAAACCAAATAAATAAAAATTAACGCACCAGCACTAATACTAAATCTCCAATAAATGCTTTAGATACCGTTCACACACCCTTGACCATCGAAAGCAAAAGCGGTTTAAAATTGAGTTTTCATGAAGCAAACTTAGTCGATTTTGCTAGCATGACTTTAGAGAAAACGAAAGGAACACAATTAAAAGCCAACTTGGTGCCTTGGGCAGATGGCGTGAAAGTTCGCGTGAAAGACAGTTTTACTTCTTCTTGGAGAACCATTCAAATCGGTGAAAAATCAGGTGACTTGATCGATTCCTATTTGATTCTAAATTTAAATGAGCCTAACAAAATGGGCAATCCGTCCTATGTCAAACCGTATAAATATTTCGGAATTTGGTGGGCAATGCACATCGGGAAATATACTTTTTGGGAAGGAGAAAAACAAGGAGCGACTACAGCACACGCCAAAGAATATATTGATTTTACAGCCAAAGAGGGTTTACATCATTTATTGATTGAAGGCTGGAATAAAGGCTGGACGCCAGCTTGGTATGAAAACAGGATGCACATGTTCAGTTTCACGCAAAGTGCCGATAATTTTGACTTGGAAAAAGTAGTGGAATACGGAAAAGAAAAAGGGGTGGAACTTATTGGATATCATGAAACGGGTTCGAATTTGATTAACTACATGAAACAAATTGATGAAGGTTTTGCTTTGTACAAAAAATTAGGAATCCATACGGTTAAAATTGGTCATGTGGGTTCCAAATTAAATATGAAAGAATGGCACCATGGTCAGTTTGGAGTCAATTATTTCAGATATGTTTTGCAAAAAGCAGCCGAATATGATTTAGCCGTTTTCTATCACGAACCGATAAAAGATACAGGTGAACGCAGAACCTATCCAAATATGTTGGCCAGAGAAGCGGCTAGAGGTCAGGAATACAACGCTTGGAGTGACGGAAATCCACCTAGTCACGTAGTTATTTTGCCCTTTACAAGAATGTTGTCTGGGCCAATGGAATACACTCCGGGAGTTTTGGATGTTGAAATCAAACAAGGATATCCCGGCAGAAGAGTTCACGGAACAACGGCGCAACAATTGGCGATGTATGTAAACTTTTATTCGCCAATTCAAATGTTGGCCGACCTTCCGGAAAACTATGCAGTGCCAGGGTATCAATTCCTGAAAGACGTTCCAACGGATTGGGCAGACACCAAAGTATTGAATGCCGAAATTGGAGAATACTTGACAACCGTTCGTAAAGATCAAAATAGCGAAGATTGGTATTTGGGAAGTATGACCAACGAAAAAGCAAGGGATTTGGATATTTCGTTGTCATTCTTGGATGCCAAAGCCACCTATGAAGCCCAAATTTATGCCGATGCAGAAGGAGCGGATGAAACGCACAATCCAACCGCAGTTGCCATTTCCAAAAAAACGGTTAAAGCCTCGGATGTATTGAAACTGCATTTAGGCGGAGCTGGAGGAACAGCCATTCGATTCAAGAAATTATAATTTCAGAAACCCGACAGGTTTTTAAAACCTGTCGGGTTTGTTATCTCCATAATAAAAAAAATCAAATGAAAAGAAATGTATTAAAACTGATTTTTCTATTCTACCTATCCAATGTAGCGTTGTTTGGACAAAATTCGAATGCCAAAAAATCAGCTTCTGCGAATCGAATCATAAAAGTTGATTACAATAACTCAGCAGGAAAAATGAACACGATGTTCAAAGAGTGCATTGGAGCGGGACGTGCCAATGAAGGATTGCGCGCCGACTGGCAGCAACAATTGGCCATGATAAAAAAAGAATGCGATTTCAAGTACATTCGGATGCACGGTTTATTAACCGACGACATGGCGGTTTATCGTGAAGACAACAAAGGAAATCCGGAATACAATTACCAATATGTCGATGTTTTATTCGATTATATTTTGAGCATCGACATGAAACCTTTTGTGGAATTAGGGTTTATGCCGTCGGCTTTGGCCAGTGGAAAAGAAACCATTTTTTGGTGGAAAGGCAATGTGACTCCGCCAAAGGATTACAAAAAATGGGGAGATTTAATCCGCAATTTGACACAACATTTTACGGAACGTTACGGAGCAGAAGAAGTCAAAACTTGGTATTTCGAGGTTTGGAACGAACCCAATTTAACTCCCGGTTTTTGGACAGGAACACAAGCCGAATATTTCAAATTGTATGATTACAGCACCCGCGCCATCAAAAGCGTAAATCCTGCCTATAAAGTAGGAGGGCCAGGTACTGCAGGAGCTGCTTGGGAAAGCGAGATGATTGATTTTTGCGAAAAAAACAAGGTTCCTATTGATTTTATTTCAACACATTCCTATGGAGTTGGGCAAGGTTTTTTGGATGAATTTGGACAAAGCGGAACGGTGTTGAGCAAAGATAATGAGGCAGTAAGTGGCGATGTGTTGCAATCCAGAAAAGAAATTGCAGCATCAACAAAACCCAATCTCGAATTGCATTACACCGAGTGGAGCTCGTCTTACACACCCGCCGATCCCATTCACGACAGTTACCATTCTGCGGCTTATATTCTTCAAAAATTGAAACAAGTGGGAAATGCCGCCAACTCAATGTCGTATTGGGTTTTTACCGATATTTTTGAAGAACCAGGGCCAAGATTTACGCCTTTTCACGGTGGTTTCGGCTTGTTGAATACACAGGGAATCAAGAAACCGGCCTATTTTTCGTATTCCTTTTTGAACAAATTGGGAGAAACAGAACTTCAAAATGCCGACACTTCTTCTTGGGTAACCAAAAATGCAAAAGGTGACGTGCAGGTTTTGTTTTGGGATTTCACCTATACCTTGCCGGATGCCACCAACAATCAGCAATATTATGTAAAAGATTTGCCGTCCAAACCCAAAGGAACCGTCAAAATTGAAGTGGCAGGACTTCAAAAAGGGAGCTATACTTTAGAAATCTTCAAAGTGGGTTACAAAGTGAATGATGTTTTTACGAATTATTTGGGAATGAACAAACCCAATCAGCTGACCAAACAACAAGTAAATACGCTGAAAGAAAAAAACAACGGTGCGCCAATTGCAACCGAAACAGTGACAATTGATGCCAACGGAATGTATAAAAAGGATTTCAAGATGAATGAAAACGACGTATTGTTGCTGAATTTTATAAAACAATAGTTTAAAAAACAATAAGACCAAAAATATTATGAAAAATAAAATAATCACTTTATCCCTTTTTTCAATGTTACTGTTTACAGGATACAATGCGAATTCCCAAGCAGGTAAAAACACGAAACTGTCGAACGAGAAATCCGTAAAATCTTTGGGCAGCAGTTTCGATGCTGAAATAGACAAATTGGTAGCTCAAATGACATTGGAAGAAAAAATAGGAATGTTGCACGGCAACAGCATGTTTTCTACCGGTGGCGTAAAGCGATTGGGAATTCCGGAATTGAAAATGGCCGATGGTCCTTTGGGAGTTCGGGAAGAAATTAATCGTGACAATTGGGGAGCAGCAGGTTGGACAAATGATTTTGCCACTTATTATCCAGCATCTGGAGCTTTGGCCGCCACTTGGAACACGAAAATGGCTTACACTTTCGGGAATAGCGTAGGGCAGGAAATGCGTGCCAGGGACAAGGATATGTTGCTTTCGCCAGCCATCAATATTGTGAGAACGCCACTTGGTGGGAGGACTTATGAATATTCGACCGAAGATCCTTTTTTGAACAAAAAAATGGCCGTGCCGTTGATTGTTGGATTGCAAGACAACGATATTATGGCTTGCGTGAAACACTTTGCTGCCAATAACCAAGAAACCAATCGTGATTTTGTCGATGTTCAAATTGACGAAAGAACCTTGCGTGAAATTTACTTGCCGGCTTTCGAAGCTGCGGTAAAAGAAGCCAATGCATACAGCATTATGGGCGCTTACAACAAATTCAGGGGAGATTATTTGTGCGAGAATGACTATATGTTGAACACCATTTTGCGTGATGAATGGGGTTTCAAAGGTGTTGTCGTATCGGATTGGGCCGCGGTGCATTCCACTGTCAAAACCTTGAAAAACGGTTTGGATATCGAAATGGGAACTCCAAAACCGTTCAACGAATTTTTCTTGGCCGATAAATTAATCGCGGCTGCCAAGGCTGGTGAAATCTCGGAAGCAGAAATTGACAAACACGTCAAAAGAATTTTAAATGTTTTGTTCCAAGTAAAAGCTATGGGAACCGAACAAAAAAACAGAGTAAAAGGAAGCATTGCCACCGAAGCGCATTACCAAGATGCCTACAAAATAGCATCGGAAGCCATAGTTTTGTTGAAAAACGACAAAAATGTTTTGCCTTTGAAATTGAATGGAATAAAATCCATTGCCGTCATAGGAAACAATGCGACCAAGAAAAATGCCTTGGGCGGATTTGGTGCAGGTGTTAAAACCAAAAGAGAAATTACGCCTTTGGAAGGTTTGCAAAACAGATTGCCGGCTTCCATCAAAATCAATTATGCCGAAGGCTATTTGGAGCGTTATGACAAGAGAAACGCCGGGAATTTGGGCAACATCACTGCAAATGGTCCGGTAACCATCGATCAATTAGACCCAGCCAAATTGCAGGAAGCCATCGAAGCAGCCAAAAATTCGGATATGGCTATCGTTTTTGCAGGTTCAAATAGGGATTACGAAACCGAAGCTTCCGACAGAAGAAATTTGAATCTCCCTTTTGCACAAGAAGAATTGATTGACAAAGTTAGAGCGGTCAACCCAAACACAATCGTTGTCATCATTGCCGGAGCTCCTTTTGACATTGTCGATTTGAGTCAAAAATCGCCAACTTTGGTCTGGAGTTGGTTCAACGGTTCCGAGGGAGGAAATGCTTTGGCAGACATATTACTTGGAAAAATAAATCCAT
Organism: Flavobacterium sp.; assembly: GCA_017989775.1. GTDB lineage: Bacteria > Bacteroidota > Bacteroidia > Flavobacteriales > Flavobacteriaceae > Flavobacterium. The sequence goes on along the minus strand of JAGNPF010000010.1, from coordinate 6,849 downwards.
CAGGTAAATTGCCTTGGACAATGCCTAAAAAGATTGAAGATTCTCCGGCTCACGCCACCAACAGTTTTCCAGGGGACAAAACGGTAAATTATGCCGAAGGAATTTTGGTAGGCTACCGTTGGTTCGATACTAAAAAAATAGAACCACTTTATCCATTTGGTTTTGGATTGTCGTACACCAGTTTTGCTTTCGATAATGCCAAAACGGACAAGAAAGCATACACGGAAAAAGAAACCATCTCGGTTTCCATAACCGTTAAAAACACCGGAAAAATGGATGGTCAAGAAGTGGTACAATTGTATTCTTCCAAATCCGATTCGAAAATTGAGCGCGCTGCCCAAGAATTGAAAGGTTTTCAAAAAGTATTGGTAACAGCGGGAAAATCCGAAATCGTAACCCTTCAAGTTCCGGTGAAAGAATTGGCCTATTACAATGTCGAAACCAAAAAATGGACGGTAGAATCAGGCAATTACACCTTGAAATTGGGAAATTCTTCTCGTGACATCCAGAAAGAAGTCGTGGTAACCATTAAATAAAACCAAGAATGAGAAAAATATTTGTAACTATTTTATGTACAGCTTTTCTAGGGATTTTTGCCTGTAGTTCAGATTCAGATACTGACTCAGCGACACCACAAAATAAAGCACTTGCGGTTGATGTGAATTCAATAGCGTTTCTAAGTGCTGGAAATAGTGTTAGTATCACAGTTACAAATACTGCAGACACTTGGACTATCAGCAGTTCCGATTCTAGTTGGATTCAGTTAAGTAAAACGTCTGGAAATTCGGGTTCGTCACTGGTTAGCATAACAGCATCAGCAAACACGGCTACAACAGCTCGTTCTGCAACGATTACTGTAAAATCTAGTCAAGCTGATCCAGTTCAAATCACGGTCAATCAGCCAGCTACTACGATAATTCCTCCAGTGACGGATTTATATCCAAGTTACAATATTAATCCCATTGCAGCCGATGCCACCGGGATGAATAGTACTGCTGTGCAACTTGCTGCAAACATAAAACTCGGCTGGAATATTGGTAATTCCTTAGAAGCAACTGGAGGAGAAACTGCTTGGGGAAATCCAAAAGTAACTAAAGCATTGATTGATTTGGTTAAAGCCAATGGGTTTAATGCCATACGAATTCCGTGCTCTTGGAATCAAAATTTGGCCAACACGGCGAATGCCCAAATCAAATCCGAATGGCTCGCCAGAGTGAAAGAAGTGGTGCAATATTGTGTGGACAACGATATGTATGTCATCGTCAATATCCATTGGGACGGAGGATGGTTGGAAAACAATTGTACCGAAGCCAAAAAAGTAGAAAATAACGCCAAACAAAAAGCCTTTTGGGAACAAATTGCAACCAGTTTAAGAGGTTTTGATGAACATTTGCTTTTCGCCAGTGCCAATGAACCCAACGTTGAAAACGCAACCCAAATGGCCGTTTTAAATTCTTATCATCAAACATTTATTGATGCCGTTCGTTCAACAGGCGGTAAAAATGCCTATCGTAATTTGATTATTCAAGGACCTTCAACAGATATAGAAAAAACCAATAAATTGATGACTACTTTGCCAACAGATATAGTGCCCAATAGGATGATGGCCGAGGTCCATTTTTATCCTTATCAATTTACTTTGATGACCAAAGATGAGTCTTGGGGTAAAATGTTTTACTATTGGGGGGCAGGAAATCACTCGACTACCGATACGGCTCATAATCCTACTTGGGGAGAAGAAGCTGATGTAGATAAATTTTTTCTTTCTATGAAAACGCAATTTGTTGACAAGGGCATTCCTGTAATTTTGGGTGAATTTGGAGCCATTAGGCGTTCAGATTTAACGGGAACAGCCTTGACTTTACACTTGAAATCAAGAGCAGATTTCTTAAAATATGTGGTTAAAAGTTCAAAGGCCAACGGTCTGATTCCCTTTTATTGGGATGCCGGAAACTTGGGCGTAAACACTATGTCTTTATTTGATAGAAGCAATAATACTGTTTATGATTCTCAAGCATTGACAGCTTTGCAAGACGGTTTAAAATAATTTCAAGATTCTAAGTTTGTAAAGGCTCAACATCCAGGGCATTCGCTTTTAAAAAGTTTTCATTTACTCGAATGCATGAAAATAGATGAAATCTCTGCAAATCAATTTTAAATTTTGAAAAAAAATCGTGTAATTCGTGGCTAACTTTCCCCCTTTTTTTAAAGCGAATGCCCTGCTCAGCATCTTGGAATCATGTTGGTTTAGTGTGTTTTTAATAAATTGTAAAAATGAAAAAAAGTATCGTATTTCTTTTTCTGATTTTAGGTGTACTGGCAAATGCCAATGTCCGAATGCCTTTGTTGTTCTCGGACGGAATGGTTTTGCAACGCAGTAAATCAATTCCCGTTTGGGGTTGGGCTGATGCCAATGAAAAAATCGAAGTCCGTTTCAACAAACAAATCAAAACCATCACGGCCGATTCCAAAGGAAAATGGATGCTAAAACTCGATGCCGAAAAAGCCGGTGGTCCTTTTGAATTAACCATTATTGGCAAAAACAAAATTACCATCAAAGATGTTTTGGTGGGCGAAGTCTGGATTTGCAGCGGACAATCGAACATGGAATTTCAAATGTCCAAATTACCCGATTTTGAAACCCAAAAAAAGCAAGCCAATAACCTGATGATTCGCCAGTTTGGAGTCGCCCAAGATTTGAGTGGTTCTCCAAAAGAAGATTTAAAAGCTGGAAAATGGTCGGTTTCCAATAAAGAAAACTTGGGAGATTTCACGGCTGTGGGTTATTTCTTTGCCCAAAAATTATATGCCGAATTAGAAATTCCCATCGGAATCATCAACACGTCTTGGGGTGGCACTTGCGTGGAAACTTGGACTAGTCGCGAAGCTTTTGAAAAAAGTGATGAGTTCAAAGAAATGATTGCTGGAGTGCCTTCGGTAAATATGGATGCTATTTTTGAAACCTACAAAAAATTGGTTTTGGATAATTTGCGAAAAGTACAAGGTTTTGAGGTGACAATGGACAATGAAAACCAGTTTAAAAACCCGAATTTTGATGATAAAAATTGGCCGGAAATAAAACTGCCGTCCTTGTGGGAAAACCAACAAATAGGCAATATTGATGGCATAGTCTGGATGCGAAAAACCATTGTTTTGACCGCCGAGCAAGCCCAAAAAGAAGCTATTTTGCATTTGTCAAAAGTGGATGATGAAGACCAGACTTATGTCAACGGAATTGAAGTGGGAACCAATACTATTTGGGACAAGCAAAGGATTTATAAAATACCTACTGGCGTTTTGAAAGCCGGAAAAAACCTAATTGCCGTTCGAATTACCGATTATTCAGGAGGTGGCGGAATTTATGGTGATGCCACCGATTTGAAAATTGATTTCAAGGATTCAAATCTGCCATTGGAAGGACTTTGGAAATTCAATGTCGTACAGGTAAAAATAGCCATTTCGCCCAATAGTTATCCTTCGTTATTGTTCAATGCAATGGTCAATCCGTTGATTCCGTATGCTTTTCAAGGTGTTTTGTGGTATCAAGGCGAAGCCAATGTGACGAGAGCCAAGCAATATAAAACAGCCTTTCCATTGATGATTGCCGATTGGAGAACCAAGTGGAATCAGGGCAATTTTCCTTTCTATTTTGTGCAATTGTCAACCTTTGATGAGTTTGGTGGAAATAGTACCAAAGGCAGTCGTTGGGCAGAACTCCGCGAAGCACAAACCGAAACACTAAAATTGCCAAACACAGGAATGGCCGTGACAACGGATATTGGAAATGCAAAAGACATTCATCCAACCAACAAGATAGATGTAGGACTGCGTTTGGCAGCAATTACCTTAAATAATGTGTACGGCAAAAAACAGGTTTTTAGCGGACCAATGTACAAATCCCAAAAAATAAAAGGAAACCAAATCGTCCTGACTTTCGACAATACTGGTAGCGGTTTGTCAAGCCCTGATTCCAATGGAAATTTGAAAGGTTTTGAAATTGCCGGAGCAGACAAAGTTTTTCATTCTGCCAAAGCAATTATCAAAGACAACAAAGTAATCGTTTCTTGCAAAAATGTTTCCAATCCCGTTGCCGTCCATTACGGTTGGGCTGACGATGACACGGAAATCAATCTTTTCAATAAAGAAAAATTTCCCGCATCTCCATTCAGAACTGATAATTGGGAAATGATGACCGCTAACGAAAAATATAAAGTGCAGTAGAGACGAGTTTCAAACTCATCTGTACAGTTCGGGATAGAAATAAAATCATCATTATGAAAAAAATATACATTGTCTTGGTCATTTCCATTTTATGTGGAAAAATAGCAGCCCAATCCAGCCAAGTTTTGCGGTACAATCGGCCAGCCGATTTTTTTGAGGAAAGCCTTGTTTTGGGCAACGGAAAAATGGGGGCAACCGTTTTTGGAGGAGTAGAATCGGACAAGATTTATTTGAACGACATCACGCTTTGGTCGGGCGAACCCGTAAATGCCAATATGAATCCCCAGGCTTACAAGAACCTTCCAGCCATTCGCGAGGTATTGAAAAACGAAAATTACAAATTGGCAGAAGAATTGAATAAAAAACTTCAGGGCAAAAATTCGGAATCTTATGCGCCCCTGGGAACGATGAATATCGAGAGCCATCATTCGGGGAAAGCCAGTAATTATCACAGGGAATTGAATATTTCGAATGCTGTTTCCAAAGTGAGTTATGAAATGGATGGCGTGAAATTTACCCGCGAATATTTTGTGTCTGCACCAGATCAAATTATGGTAATCAAATTGACCAGCAGCAAAAAAGGGGCTTTGAATTTTGATATTAATTCCAACAGTTTGTTGCAATTCAAAACAGAAGTTAAAAATAATGTGCTTTCGATGAATGGTGTTGCGCCCATTCACGAGAATCCGGGTTACACAGTCGTACCCGAATTTCTTTTGGAAAAGGAGAGAGGAACCCGATTTACCACTTTGATGAAAATCAAAAATCTGGACGGCACCATCACCAATTCCAATTCGAGTTTGGGATTGAAAAATGCTACTGAAGCCTTGATTTACGTTTCCATTGCGACCAGTTTTAACGGTTTCGACAAAAATCCCGCTACCCAAGGATTGAACGACAAAGCCATTGCATTAGAAAATTTAAACAAAGCATTTGCCAAATCATTCGAAAAATTGAAACAAACACATATTGCCGATTATCAAAAGTTTTACAATCGTGTTTCCTTGGATTTAGGAAAAACAACCGCCTCGAATTTGCCCACCGACGAGCGTTTGTTGCGCTATGCAGATGGCAAAGAAGACAAGAATCTGGAGGTTTTATATTTTCAATACGGACGTTATTTGCTCATTAGCAGTTCCAGAACGATGGGCGTTCCCGCCAATTTGCAGGGACTTTGGAATCCGTACCTGAATCCGCCTTGGAGCAGCAATTACACGATGAACATCAATTTGGAAGAAAATTATTGGTTGGCCGAAAACACCAATCTTTCTGAAATGCACTTGCCACTTTTGAGTTTCATTAAAAACCTTTCAGTGACGGGAAAAGTGACCGCCAAGACTTTTTACGGAATCCACGAAGGTTGGGCTGCAGCCCACAATTCCGATATTTGGGCGATGACGAATCCTGTTGGACAATTTGGTAAAGAAGAACCGATGTGGGCGTGTTGGCCAATGGCGGGAGCCTGGTTGAGTACCCATATTTGGGAGCATTATGTGTTTACGCAAGACAAAAATTACCTCAAAAATGAGGGTTACGAAATAATGAAAGGCGCTTCACAATTTTGCTTGAAATGGTTGGTGGAAGATAAAAACGGCAATTTAATCACTACTCCATCCACTTCGCCAGAGAACCAATATGTTACTCCCGATGGTTTTGTTGGAGCTACTTTATATGGAGGAACAGCGGATTTGGCGATGATTCGGGAGTGTTTTGACAAAACCATCAAGGCTTCAAGGATATTGAATGTCGATGCTGAATTTAGGTCCCAACTCGAAATGGCTGTTTCCAAATTGCATCCGTATCAAATTGGGAAGAAAGGGAATTTGCAAGAATGGTATTTCGATTGGAACGATAAAGATCCCAAACACCGCCATCAATCGCAGTTGTTCGGACTTTTTCCGGGCGACCACATCACGCCATTGAAAACTCCGGATTTGGCCAATGCTTCCCGACAAACTTTGGAAATAAAAGGCGATGAAACTACCGGCTGGTCAAAAGGTTGGAGAATCAATCTTTGGGCAAGACTTTGGGACGGGAATCGTTCGTATAAAATGTTTCGCGAATTGCTTCGTTATGTTGATCCCGACGGCAAAAAAACGGATAACCCTAGACGAGGAGGAGGTACGTATCCTAATTTATTCGATGCACATCCGCCGTTTCAAATTGACGGGAATTTTGGTGGCGCTGCTGCTGTTGCCGAAATGCTGTTGCAGTCCAACGAAAATGAAATCCGATTGCTTCCTGCCTTGCCCGATGCTTGGGAAAGCGGTTCCGTAAAAGGAATTTGTGCCCGAGGTGGATTTGAAATTGCAATGGAATGGTATGGTAAAACCCTCAAAAAAGTGACCGTTTTTTCTAAAATTGGTGGAAAAACAACACTCATTTGTGGTGATAAAAGAAAGTCTGTCAATTTGAAAAAAGAACAGCAATTGGAAATAATATGGTAGTATTTCTTAATTAAATGGTACACAGATTTAGCAGATTATCATTGATTTTTTTGAAATTTACACAATCAATAATTTGAAAGTTCAGTCTGAAAGTATTATAAATCCGCGTCATCTGTGTTCCGATTTTTCGACTATTTTACCAAAATGAGTTCGTTCACGATTCCGTTTTTTACTTCAACGG